>CALMVM010000213.1 GCA_937873255.1 uncultured Verrucomicrobiota bacterium
GGCTGGGTGCTCGGCTGCATCGCCGAGGCGCAGGCGCAGGGGGGCGATTTCGAGGGGGCGACGCGCACGGTGGCGTCCATCGACGAGGAATACCGCCGCGCGCAGGCGATGTCCGCGCAGGCCTGCGCCCGGGCGAGGGCGGGGGATTTCCCCGCCGCGCAACGGACGGTCGAGACCATCGTGGATTCCCACGTGCGCCGGAAGACCCAGTCCCGTCTCGTGCTCGCGCAGGCGGAGGCGGGGGACACCGGACCGGCGATGGATTTCGTCAAAACGCTGGCGCTGCCCTTGGACCGGGTCAAGACGTGCGTGGCCTACGCCAGCCTGTTGTTGGACGACCCGGTCGAGACGCGCTGGTGGATGGATTTCGCCAGCCACCATTTGTGGGATTAAGTAAACTGAGACTAACGCCTCCAAGCTCAGCGACAGAGGCTGGCGAGGACAGACTCAACCACGGAAAAGAGCCTGCCGCCAGCCTCTGTTCACTGGAGCGCGTGGTTAGGTGCTGGGGCTAGTAGTGGAACTGGATACGACGTACGGAAGCCTCCAGAGCGCCATCAGAGCCTATGTGTCCATTCGCTTCGGCTGTAATTGAGATGTATTTGGCGGCACGGAACTGAGCGATAAGCTCTGTGGCCTGAGAGACGGACTCGCTCACGTAAATGAGTTGAGAAGAGAGTACAAAACGCGTGCCGAAAGCGCGAAAGCTGATGCTCTGATGTGCGGTGGAATCAACATCCAAAGTGAGTTGGTCAATCTCGGAGGGAGCCAAATCGCGCAGTCCGGTCGGTGGCGGCTCCGGTGATGTGGGTGGCTCTGCCCAACACACCGGCATCGACCAGAGAAGGCACGCAAAAGCGAAGGTAGCGGTTTTCATAGAAAGCGAGAATGGGTGGCACCTAACAAATAATAGACGCCATTTTGGCGCTTTGTTTTACGGTATGATGACGCGTAAACTTACTGCTTGCTAACCAAGAGAGCGGACAGACACGGTATCATGCCTGATCTATATTATAAGTCTAACGTCCGACACATAACGAGAGGCTACGCCGTCATAACCAAGCTGAGACCACTTCAGTTCCCAGCCTACTTCGCCGGGCCGAAGACCTTTTCGATCTCGGGCCGGATGGCGTCGGCCCAGATCTGGTAGCCCTTCGCGTTGGGATGCAGGAAGTCGGGCATGATGTCCTTCGTCAACGTCCCGTCCGGTTGGAGAAACTTGTCGCCGAAATCCATGTAGATCACCTTCTTGCCGTCCGCCAGCTTGGCGATGGCCGTGTTGATGCCTTTGATCTTGGCCCGCACCGGGTCGGTCGGCTTTTCCGCGCGCGGGAACACCGCCTGGAGCAGGATGATCGCGTCGGGACAAATCTTCTGGTACGCGCGTACGTCGGCCGTGATGCCTTCGGCGATCTGCACGTCGGTGAGGCCGCCGGTGTTGTTGGTGCCGATCATGAGCGCGATCAGCTTCGGATGCAGCCCGGCGGCCTGCCCGTGCTCCAACCGCCAGAGCACGTGTTCGGTCCGGTCGCCGCCGATGCCGAAATCCGCCGCGTTGAGCTTGCCGTAGTTCGCCGCCCACACGTCCTTGCCCGCTCCCTGCCAGCCGTCGGTGATCGAGTCGCCGTCAAAGAGCAGGTCCACGTTGCCCTGCCGGGCGCGTTCGACGTTGTGCTGGAAACGCACGATCCAATCCAGGCGCGGCGCGGCGTACACCGCCGGGTTGGTCCCGGGCGGCGGCACGGGCATTTTGTAGTTGGCGATGTCGTCCTGGCCACGGGCGCGAACGCCAAGCGACAGACAGACGGCAGCAATGGTGAGAACGGACGTGCGGAGGGAAGGCATGGGAAAGGGGATGAGTTCGAGAATCCAGCCAAGAAAGCCGAAGCGAAGGTACTGGACTACTATCTTGCGGATTGTGGGTTGTGGGTGGCGGACGCCCCAAAGTAAGCGCGGGTCGCAAAAACCGTCCTTCATCCTTTGGCGTGTGAAACGAGCCGAAGGATCTCGCCACATGGTGCCCGCTTGCCTCGTGCTAGCAGCTTAAATCGGTTGATAGCCTTCTTGATCCGATCAACCGCGATCGGTGCGCGTGCACTTTGCGGCGGGGTCCTTTGGCTCGTTGCACTCGCCTCAGGATGACAGACAAAAACTGTGACGTGCCCCCC
>CALMVM010000214.1 GCA_937873255.1 uncultured Verrucomicrobiota bacterium
CTGGGAACGCGCCGCCGAAAGCGGCCTCCTCCCCGCCGGCACGCGCCGTGTGCTGATGCGCTCGGCCATCACGATGAACGCCGATCCCGGCAGCGCCTTCGCCGTGCTGCTGTCCCTCGTGAGGGTCGGCCTCGGCGGCACGGAGGGCGACGGACGGCAGTTTGTCTCGTGGATTCACGAGGAGGATTTCGTGCGCGCCGTGTACTGGCTCATCGAACACGCCGAACTCGATGGCCCGATCAACCTCGCCGCTCCGCATCCCTTGCCCAACGCCGGGTTTCTGCGCGACCTGCGCCGCGCGTGGGGCGCTCCCGTCGGCCTGCCGGCCGCGCGCTGGATGTTGGAGATCGGCGCGTGGTTCCTGCGCACGGAAACTGAATTAATCCTCAAAAGCCGCCGCGTGGTTCCGACGCGCCTGCTGCAATCTGGCTTTGCGTTCCACTTCCCCGACTGGCCCGCTGCCGCGCGCGACCTGTGCCGACGCTGGCGCGGACGCCGGTGATCACGATCCGCCACGAGGTCCACATCCATGCGCCGGCCGAACGCTGTTTCGACCTGGCGCGCAGCGTGGATTTGCACGTCGATTCCGCCGCCGAAATCGCCGCGCGGGCGGTCGGCGGGAGAATGCACGGGCTGTCCGGGGCGGGCGATGCCACAATCTGGTCGGCGCGGTTTTGCGGCGTGCGGTTTGAGATGACGACGCGCCTGGAAGATTTCTCTCGCCCGACGCGCTTCGGCGACCGACTCACGCGCGGGTTGCCGCGGCGTTTCGAACACGTCTACCGTTTCGAGCCGACGCCGGAAGGCGGCTGCGCGGTGTCGGACGAATTGACGTTCGAAGCACCTTTCCCGCTGCTGGGTCGGTGGCTGGAACGGCTGTACTTCGCCCGGCGGATGCGGCAGCTGGTGCGCCAGCGTCTCGAACACATCAAAGGAATCGCCGAAAACGGCGATTGGCGGCGTTATCTCGATCAACCGCCATAGGAAATGAATTCCCCGTCAACGTAGAATTCGCTACATAATGCAAGACGAACCACTACAATTCCCGCCATGAAGACAATCCTGTTCCGCCTGGTCGCTGTTTTGCTGGTATTGATCAGCCTCTGCCTGACATCCTCCCTGCGCGCCAGCGCGGAAGGCAATGAACTGCGCGAAGCCGACGCCGAACTCAACCGTGTGTATCAGAAGGCTCTCAAAGCGATGCCCGACGCCGACACCAAGGACAAACTACGCGAAGCCCAGCGTGCCTGGGTCGCTTTCCGGGACGCGGAAATTGATCTCAATACCTCGCTTCCCGGCGCGTCCGGCAACACGCTGAAGATGCTCCAGACCTACCTGACGGAAATGCGCACCAAGCAATTGCAACTGCTCGTCAAAGGACAACTCAGCGACGCCTCCGAATAACCCGGATCGGTTCGCCACCCGGCGATGGCGGCGATGACCAACCAGTCGCCGACCCCCGGTAAAAATCTCCCAAGCTGTGTCTGGTCAATCCAGCGCCGCCGCCGCGCGC
Source organism: uncultured Verrucomicrobiota bacterium (assembly GCA_937873255.1). Classification (GTDB taxonomy): domain Bacteria; phylum Verrucomicrobiota; class Verrucomicrobiia; order Chthoniobacterales; family SZAS-18; genus CAHJWO01. Next base: position 1,514 of record CALMVM010000214.1, read on the forward strand.
GGCTTGCCTTCGAGTTCGAGCACCATGCGGTGGATGTGGCGGTATTCCTGGTGGCGGCGCAGCATCCGCAGACTCTCCGCCGGGTCACCCCAGCGCAGGATTTCGATTTCCACCTGCCGCGTGCCCCAGACGTTCATCGCGGCGCGCGTCGGCTGATAGAGGTCGATGGTGTTGCGTCCCGCCAACGCCCAGCCGTAGTCATCCACCTGATACACCTGCCCCGTCGCCGCGACGCGGAACACGGTGCCCGCCGGCCAGCGCGACCAATCCGCCGCCGCGCTGCCGACGCCGCCGGCCGGGATCGTCGGCGCTGGCTCCGGCCGTACGTTGGCGACCGGACGAAACCCGCCCTCGGTCGATTCTTCTGTCCGGGGATTGATCGTGTCGGATGCCGGGGCCGCCGCATGCAAAATACCGCCGAGCGCGTTGTGGTTGCCGTACTCGACGTGGTCGGCTTCCGTATGCGTGTAGGCCGTCGTGCGAACGTTCTGGAACTGCGTGTGCGCCAGCGGCGTTTCGTAAGGCGGCAGTGGGTGCGTCGTGCCGCAAGCGGCCAGCAAGACCGCGCAAGCCCCGGCGCAAAAAACGCTCAAAGCTCGGACCATGAGGATCGATGGTAACGGGCCGGGCAGAACTTGGCGAGCGGCGATTTGCGGACGGTCCGTCCGATCAACTCCGTTTCCACTTTCGCCACGAATACAGCCGGCTTTTAAGGTATTCCTTCGGCGTCTCGCCGCGCACGGGCTTGTACCAATGCCGCAACCGCCGCCGCGCAATCGTCGGCTCGTAACCCAGCGGCTCCATCAGCTCGCGGCAGTGCCATTCCACCCAGCCGATTTCCTCTTCCGTCAAAAACTTGCGCCAGCGTTCGGCCGGCTCGGTGCTGATCGCATTGAAATTCTGCTCGGTCGCCGAGTTCCCCGCCCACGGCAGCCCCACCTTCGTTGGCCGCAAGAGCACGTCGTCGTACGGCACGTCCAGGAACGCGCACACCCGCCGCATACCCACTTCCGGGTCACGCAGCATCCGCCGGAAGCCGATCACCAGCATCCGATCCTCGCCGAGCACGCCGGTCGGATCGCGCCGCTGCCGCAACGCCAGCCGCGCCGCCGTGCGCCAATTCTGCAAGCACAGGTACACCGAAAACCGCCGCAACTTCCGGGTGCGTTCCAGCAAAATCTGCGCGGCCAGCAGCGCGCGCGGATCGCGCAGGGTCAGCAGCAGCTTCGCGTGTGGAAATCGTTCCAGGATTGACCCGAGATGATTGCGGTTGGCCGGGGTCTTTTCCACCCAGTGCCGCACCGAATCCAGCGGTCGGCCCACGGTCTCGGCGTACGCTTCCAGCAACAGCACGAGCAGATCACGCCGGGCGTTGGCGGGATCGAGCGCCGCCTCCTCGAACCGCCGTTTCAGGCCCGCCGTGTCGAACTGGGGGTAGGTGCGCTTGCCCCATTTGCAGCGTCCGCCGAAAAGCACGTTGGCGAGCGATTCGCCCGTCAGGTAATCGACCTGTTCCCGGCG
>CALMVM010000215.1 GCA_937873255.1 uncultured Verrucomicrobiota bacterium
CGATTTCCCAATGAAGGCAAATCTGGTCGCCCGCGAGCCGCAACTCCTCCAGCACTGGGAGGAGACCGACCTCTACGGCCAGATTCAGGCGGCCCGGCAGGACGCGCCCCTTTTCGTCCTGCACGACGGCCCGCCCTTCGCCAACGGCGACGTGCACATGGGCACCGCGCTCAACAAGATCCTCAAGGACATCGTCGTCAAATCCAAGACGATGGCCGGCTTCCGCGCGCCCTACCTGCCGGGCTGGGATTGCCACGGGCTGCCCATCGAGTTCAAGGTCGTCAAGGAAGCGCGCGGGCTGAGCCCCATCGAGGTGCGGCGGCGTTCGGAGGAACTGGCGCGCAAATTCATCGACGTGCAGCGCCGGCAGTTCAAACGCCTGGGCGTCTTCGGTGATTGGGAACACCCGTATCTGACGCTCGACCCCGCCTACGAGGCCGAGATCATCCGATCCTTCGGTAAGTTGGTGGACAAGAACCTCGTCTACCAGAGCAAGAAACCCGTCTACTGGTCCACCGGCGCGCAGACGGCACTCGCGGAGGCCGAGGTCGAATACCACGAGGAGGATTCGCCCGCGATCTACGTGAAATTCCCGCTCGTCAGCGGCCCGCTGGCGGGTCAGGCGAGCATCGTCATCTGGACGACGACGCCGTGGACGCTGCCGGCCAACCAGGCGATTGCCGTCAACACGGGCTTCGGCTACCAGGCGCAGGTTTACCGCAACCCGCACACGGGTCAGGAGGAAACGCTCCTGTTCGCCAACGCGCTGGCCGAGGCGGTCTGCAAGGCCACCGGCTACACGCGCCCGGAGGACGGCTCCGGCACGGTCGGCACGTTCCTCGGCTCGGAGATGGAGGGGTGGAGGTTCCGCCATCCGTTTCTGGAGCGCGAGGGGCCGGTGATCCTGGGGGATTTCGTCACGCTCGAAGCCGGCACGGGCTGCGTCCACATCGCGCCGGGGCACGGCAACGAGGATTTCGTCGTCGGCCGCAAGTACGGCCTTTCTGTGTTCTCGCCCGTCGATGACGACGGCAAATACACCGAGGAGGTCGGCGTGCCCGCGCTCGTGGGCAAATACGTCTTCGACGCGAACCCCGACGTGATCGCCATGCTGCGCGCCAACGGCACGCTGGCGGGCGAGGGCGTCATCCACCACACATACCCGCATTGCTGGCGCTCGAAGGTGCCGATCATCTTCCGCGCGGTGGAGCAATTCTTCATCCGCATGGACGACCTGCGCCCCGAGGCGCTGCGTGCCATCGACACGGTGAAATGGATTCCCCACTGGGGGCGCAACCGCATCTACGGCACGGTCGAGTCGCGGCCGGATTGGTGCATCTCGCGGCAGCGTTCGTGGGGCGTGCCGCTGCCGGTGTTTTACGACAAGGCGGGCAAGCCGATCCTGCGCCGGGACTGGATCGACGCGGTGGCGATCCTCTTCACGCGCTACGGCACGAACATCTGGTTCGACCCGGACGACAAGATCATCGCGCAATCGCTCGACCTGCCCGAGGGCACGACGCGCCGCAACGACACGCTCGACGTGTGGATCGACAGCGGCGTGAGCTTCCAGGCGGTGGTCAACCGGATACTCGGCGTGGACGGCCCGGCCGACCTGTACCTCGAAGCGACCGACCAGCATCGCGGCTGGTTCCAGTCGTCGCTCATCATGTCCGTGGCGACCAACGGTCGCTCACCCTACAAGGAGTGCCTCACGCACGGGTTCGTCGTGGACGTGGACACGCGGCGCAAGATTTCCAAGTCGGAACAAGGGCAATACAGCAAGCCGACCGTCGCGGAACACTTCGTCAACAAACACGGCGCGGACATCGTCCGTTTGTGGGTCAGCAGCGTGAACTTCACCGACGAGGTGCCCTTCGGCGAGGAGATGTTCAACCGGCTCTCCGAGACGTACCGGCGCTTGCGCAACACCCTGCGGATTTTGCTGGGCAACCTCGCGGATTTCGACCCCGCGCAACACGCCGTCGCGCCGGACCAGTACACGTTCGTGGACCGCTGGATCAGCCACCGTTTGCAGGAGGTGATCGCCAACTGCCGCGAAGCATACGCGGGGTTCGAGTTTCACAAGGTCTACCACGCGCTCAACCAGTTTTGCGCCGTGGACCTGAGTAGTCTGTACGTGGATATCACGAAGGACCGGATGTACTGCGACATCCCCGGGGCGGTGCGCCGCCGCGCGACGCAGACGGTGATGCACGCCGTCTTCGATACGCTGTGCCGTTTGCTCGCGCCGCTGTGCCCATTCACGGCGGAAGAGGCGTGGAACTTCGCCGGGAAAACGGGCAGTGTGCATCTGCAAACCTTCCCCGAACGCGACGAGTCGTCCGTGTACCCGACGATCCCCGCGCGCGTGGACGAACTCCTCTCCTACCGCGCGGCCATCGCGCAGGCGGTTGAGCAGGCGCGGCAGGAAAAAATCATCGGCAATGCGCTCGAAGCCGAGGTGATCCTCCACGTCGCCGACGACGCACAACGCCGCGAACTGGAGGCGCTCGACGGCGAGTTGGACGAGTTCTTCATCCTGAGCGACCTGAAGCTGGCCGGCGCGGAACCGGACGGCGGTTCGCGCGTGGTGCTGCGGCCGACGAAGTTCGCGCGGTGCGGGCGTTGCTGGCGGCATCGCCCGACGGTGGGACACATCGAGGCGCACCCCGACCTGTGCGACCGTTGCGCGGACGCGATGGACCGGCGGGGATAGAGAACTCGGGTAATAGAGAGTGGTACGGTTTGCTACTTCGGAGCCCCGGCAGGGGCGTAAGAATTTAGCCCACGGCGTGAGCCGTAGGTTGGCTGCATAAAAAGCGTCTGAGCCCCGGCAGGGGCGTAAGAAAAAACGCAAGCGTTTCATGGAC
>CALMVM010000216.1:0-5484 GCA_937873255.1 uncultured Verrucomicrobiota bacterium
ACCTGGGGACGACCGGCCGCCAAGCGGCTTGTTCGGAATTCTCAAAGGCCGTCTACTTGCGCACCTCTCCGCTGCAATCCAGGTATACGGTCACGCGTCCACCGCCGGGCGCGGTGTACTTGTCTTCCAGCAGGATCGTGTTCGGGGCCATGTCGTCGGTCAGGCCGGCGTGGTATTTGTAGCCCATCGGGTCGGACGGCGCGAGCGGCGAGACGAAGAGAGCCCGGTTCTGGAGATACGTGGGCACGAGTGCGTCGAGGTTCGGCGGGTATTTCCCGTCGTTATCGCCGGCGTAGAGCTTGCACGCGAGGCCGATCTGCTTGGCCTGCGCCAGACCTTTGGTGCTCTTGCCTTTTTCGGACACCGAGTTGAACACCGGCAGCGCCACGCCCGCCGCGATGGCGATCGGCGCGATCACCAGCGGGGCGAGCACCTTGCCCACGCCCGTCGGCCCCTTGCTCACGGCCAGCCAGCCGTTCTCGACGTGCGCGGACACCGAATAACTGTCGCCCGTCACGTCGGACTGCAAGAGTTTCATCATCCACTCGGTCTGCGCGGCCGAGGCCCCCTTCTGCGAGGAAAGCATCTGCTTCTGGAAGTTGCGCACGAGTTCCATCAACCCCTGCGTCATCAGGCTGAAGCCGTTGCCCTGCGTCGGCAGGCCCGAGGAAAGCTTGGCGAACGCCGGCGACGCCTTGAAGCCCGCGCCGCCCTTTTGCACGGCGATCATGTCGCGCACGAGATGGTCGTCGGAGGCGACGATGAGGAACTTGTCCCAGCGCGCCAGGGTCGGGCGCAACTCGAAGTCGGGCATGGCCGGGTACGGCATCGTGCGCATCTTCAGGCCGGGCTCGTCCGTCTTGATGACCTGCGGCGCGCCGGCCAGGAGGGCGTCGAGCTTGTCGAAATACTTGTTGTCCTTGACCTCGATGAGCAGCGCGAGGCGCGGGGCGGGGATCTTCATCGGACCCGCGTCCCCTGCCGGGACGGTGATCTGCTTGGCCGGGTCGAGGGTCAGGACGAGGTTGATCTCCTGGCCGAGCGAGCCCAGGAATTCGTCGAGCGACATGCCGGTCGCCTGCTGGAGCTGCTGGAGGCCCTGGGCCTTGCCCTTCTGCCACTCCGGCACGCCGGCCTGGTCGACCGTCTGGAGCAGCGCGCGGATCAACCCGGCGATGTCGTAGTCGCCGCTGCTGGCCAGCGCGGTATTGGCGGGCAGCAGGTCGAGCGCGGTCAGGTTGTGCGGCGACGTGCCGAAGAGCGTGTTGAGAAAGCCGGTTTCCTTGCCCTTGTAATGATGGACGAAGAACGTGTTGCGGTACGTGCCCGGCTCGACGGCGAGCGAGCTGATCCCGACGCCGCTGATCTGCTCGATGCCGCTGTTCTTGATGAACGCGGTGCTGGCGTCGAACGCCTGGTTCATCTGCTGGCGGTCCTTGGGGGTCATGCCGTCGGTCGGCAGGGACGCCCGGAGCTTGGTGATCTGGCCGGAGAGGCCATCGAGCCACTGCGCGGTGCTCAAATACATGTAGAGCGCGCCGCCTTTATCGAGGCGCGCGGTGGCCTCGTCGAAGCTGTTCGGCTCGGCCGATGGCGGCGAGGCGGGAGAGGACGACGAGGTGCCCGGGGCAGGGTTCTCGAACTTGGTGGTGTTCGACGGATTCGTCCCGCTGGGTCCGCAGCCGGCGACGAAACCGAGGCCGGCGCAAAGGAGGAGGGCGGCGGGAGTGGACCGACGGCGCAAGGGAATCATGGAGCTCATCCTGCCCGAGAGTGGCGGGGGCGACAAGCGCTAAGTTGGTTGTGGGTTGTGAGTTGTGGGTTGTGAGCGGGAGAAGGGCTGGCGCGGTTCTAGCTACGCAGACGGTTGGAACACTTCCGCCGCCCATGTCCACGCCCGAGTCCCGTTCGCCCGCCCAACCGCGCGTCCTCGTCTTCATCGTCGCGTACAACGCCAAGACGACCCTCGGCTGGGTGCTCGACCGGATTCCCGCCGCGATGCGACGGCCGGGCGTCGAGGTGCTCGTCATCGACGATTCTTCGCCTGACAACACGTTCCAGGCCGGCATCGAATATGTGTCGCAGCACCGCGACGACAGCGGCCTGGCGATCACCGTCCTTCGCAATCCCGAAAACCAACGCTACTGCGGCAACCAGTAGCTCGGCTACCGCTACGCCATCGAACACGGCTTCGATTTCGTCGCGCTCGTCCACGGCGACGGCCAGTACGCGCCGGAGCGTTTGCCCGACCTCCTCGCCCCGCTCGTCGCCGGTGAGGCGGACGCCGTTTTCGGCTCGCGGATGATGGACAAGGGCGGCGCGCGCCGGGGCGGGATGCCGCTCTACAAATTCGTCGGCAACAAAATCCTCACCCGTTTCCAGAATGCCCTCCTCGGCTCCGACCTCACCGAATTCCACAGCGGCTACCGCCTGTACTCCGTGCGCGCGCTGCAACAGGTGCCCTTCGAGGCTAACACCAACGACTTCCATTTCGACACGGAGATCATCATCCAGTTCGTCCTCGCCGGGCTGCGCATCAAGGAGTTGCCCATCCCCACGTACTACGGCGACGAGGAATGCCGGGTCAACGGATTAAAGTACGCCTGGGACGTGTGCAAGACGATGCTGCGCGCGCGGGTGCACGGCATGGACCTCTGCTACGACCGGAAGTTCGACGTGCGCCCGCGCTCGTACGAGCTGAAGCTCGGTTTCCCCTCGTCGCACACGATGGCGCTCGACGCCGCGATGGCCGGCGGCGAGGTGCTCAACGTCGGCTGTGGCAAGGCGGCGCTCTCCCCCGCCCTCGCCGCGCGCGGCTGCCGCGTGACGGACATGGAATGCCAGCCGCAGCACTCGGCCGAGTTCCCGGTGGACGTTTCGCGCTTCGACCAGATTTATCTGCTCGATGTGGTGGAACACGTCACGGAGCCGGAGCGGTTCATGGAGGAACTGCGCTTCGCGGCCCGCCGGCACCGGCCTGAGGTGGTCATCACGACGGCGAACGTGGGGTTCTTCGTCCCGCGACTGATGATGTTGCTCGGATTCTTCAACTACGGCCGGCGCGGGATTCTGGACCGGTCGCACCGTCGGCTGTTCACGTTCCGCTCGCTCTCGACGCTGCTGGTCCAGTCGGGCTACCGGGTGATCGAGACGCGCGGGGTGTCCGCGCCGTTCCCGCTGGCAGTAAAAACCGGCTGGCTCGCGAGGGGGCTGCTGCGGATCAACGAAGGGCTGCTGCGGGTGTGCCGGGGGCTATTTTCGTACCAGATTTTCATCCGCGCGCAGGCGTTGCCGAGCGTGCACCATTTGCTGGAGCACACGGTGGAAAACAGCGAGGCGTTGCGCGGGCGGTATGTTTCAGGGGTTGGCGTGGAAGCCGACGGCAACCACGTGAGCCAGGGCGTGGGCGAGCATTGCTGATTCCAGGCCGTAGCGCCGGAACAACACGCCCGCAAGCACGCCGAACGCCGTGTTGCCGATGAGCACGTAGGCGACCACGTCGGCGGTCAATTTGCCGGTCAGTTGTGACGCCGTCGGCAGGTGCCCGGCCGCGAACAGCAGCGTGCTGCCGAGGATGGCGACCCAGACCCACGCGGGGCGCGGCGGTTCGGCCGGGTTTTGGAACAGCCTCCAGCCTCCCCACAGCAGGAGGGACATGATTCCCCACCGCATCAGAATCTCCTCGGTGAACCCGCCATAGAGCACCCGCAGAGGCAGGGAGATAGAGAAGGACTGTTTCGCCGTCGCCAGATTCGCTGGAGTGCAGTGCGCACAGACGATCAGCCACGCGCCGCCCACGACCCCGCCCGCCACGCCGGACAGCAGCAGGCTCCGCCACACCGACCCGACCGGTGTACGGCCAGCAACCGCCTCGAAGATGGGTGCCTTCAAACCCGACTTCGCCGCGAACGCCACCCCCGACCAGACCGCGAGCGCCACGAGAACAGAGCTTTGCAGGCAACCTGCCGCCTCGACCACCCACAAGGGCATCTTGAGCGGTTTATCCGCGAGTAACTGCGGTGTCATGGAGAGGGTGAGCGGCACGACTCCCAACATCGCGGCCAACCAAAGGAGGATGCCCAACGCCAATCTCGGAGAAGGTGAGCTGTTCACAGACCGATTATTTCGATATCAATCGAAATAATCAAGACTGAATTCGACGGATATCGAAATTCAAACATTTCAAGACGCCTGCGGCGCGGAAGGAAACGAATGCCGCTCGGAGAGCGCCATCCACCTCCTATCGCGACGCCGGCCGGCTTCGGCGCGCCACCGCAACGGCCAGCAGCCCCGCCGCCATGCCGACCCACGCGAGGGTCGTCGGTTCCGGCACCGCCGTGACGTTGAGCAAAAGCTGCGTGCCCGTCAGCGTGAAATTCCCCGCGAATCCCGCCGGCACCGTCCCGAACGCCAGGTTGCCCGTGTTGAACCCGCTCGTCCCCGTGAAATCGATCAGCACGAACGTGCCCGTCCCGATGCCGTTGCTGACAATGTTGAATCTCATCTGCCCTGGGCCGGTGAAATCCAGCGTGCTCGCCAGCGTGAGGCGGTCCGTGGTCAACTGCGTGTTGCCGACATCGTAGGTGAACGTGGACCCGCCGGTGGTGCTCAGGTTCGCGCCGAGCGTCAGGCGGCCCGCGCCGTTGTCGCCGGGCGAAAGAATCGCACCGGACGCCAGCGTGACCGCGCCGGCCACGTTGCCCGTGCCCGCGAGGGTGCCGCCGTTTTGCACGCTCACCGCGCCGGAGCCCGTCGCGCTGCCGGTGGCGGCAGGGGTGTTCGCCACGAGCGTCGCGCCGTTGTAGACCGTCGTCGTGCCGGCGTACGTGTTCGCCCCGGAGAGGACCACCCGGCCGCCGGTGAAGTTCGACGTGCCGTTCGCGCCCGTCTGGCCGACGCCGATCTGGACGGTGGCGAAGTTCGACAGCGACCCGGCATACGTGAACGTGCCGCCCGCGCCGGGGGTGATCGTCAGAGTGTTCGTGCCGCCCGTGCCGCCGGAAACGTTGCCGGTGATCGACGCGCCGCCGCCGGTGACGTTGAGCGCGTTGTTGCCCGCGCCGAGGTCGATGGCGAGGTTGCTGGTGTCAGCGATGATCGCGCCGGAATTATTGAGTGTGTCGTTGTCCGGGCCGAGCCGAACCGCTGCCACCGTGCCGCCGCCTTCGAGCGTGCCGCCCGCGAGGTTGTTGAGCGTGTGGCTGAACCCACTCGTCAGTGCAGAGGTATACGCGACCGCCGAGTCGCTGTCGCCCTTGATGAGCCCGCTGTTGGTGATCGTCGTCACCGCGTAGGGTGCCTGCACGGGGATCGCGTTGCCGCTGGCATCCTTGTCCACGCCGGCAATCGTGATGCCGCGTCCGGTCGCGCCGCTGGTGTTGCCGTTGGCGATGCTGCCCTGGATCGTGCCGGAGTTGATGATCGTGCCGCCGCCGACCGTGACGCCTTCGCTGACATCGTTGATCGAATTGAGCGAGCGGATCG
>CALMVM010000216.1:5494-7703 GCA_937873255.1 uncultured Verrucomicrobiota bacterium
GGTGTTGGTCAGGTTGACGACGCCGTCCACGTCCACGCCGTCTCCGTCCACCGAAGTGTTCGCGCCGCTGAGCGCCGAACCGTTGCCGGTGATCGTGCCGTTATTGACGATGGTGACGACCTCGTTGCCGTTGATGCCGTCGATGTTGATGCCCGCGCCGTTGTCGCCTTGGATCGTGCCGCGCGCGTAGTTGGTGATGCTCATCGTGAACGCGCCGTTGTTCACCGCCGAGTTGACGTTGCCGCCGGTGATCCCGTGCCGGCCGCCCTCGATGAGGGAGTTCGTCGTCGCGTTGGCGGACGAATTCGTGATCTGCACGCCGCTGTTGGTCTGCGCGTCGATGCCGTCGCTGCCGCTGCCGTTGAGCGCGGTGGACATGATGGTGCCGGTGTTCGCCACGGTGCCGCCCACGCCGGGGCGCACGGCGTCGGCGACGTAGGCCATGATGGTGCCGGAGTTGGTGACCGAGTTCGTGCCCGAGAGGAGGTTGCCGAAGTTGATCGCCTGGTTGCCGCTCGTGGTGCTGGCGTTGCCCGAGACGATGGTGCCCGCGTTGACCAGCGCTACCGTGCTGGAAGTGACCGTGCTGGAGCCGACGGCAATCGTGTCGTTGCCCAGCGCGGAAATGGACGCGCCAGCGAAATTCTGGATCAGGAGGTTCGATCCGGCGACGTTGGCGCGGACCGCGCGGCCGGTGCCCGTCTGGCTGATCGAGCCCCTGTTGCTCAAGGTGGTCGGGCTGCCCGCCGTGCCGCCGGACATCGTCACGGCCGTGGTGCTGCCGGAGATCGTGAGCGTGCCGGTGGACGTGATCGTGCCCGTGCCCGAGGCGAGCGTCTGCGCCGTGGTGCTCGCGCTGGAAATAGGATTGGGTCCGGGGCTGAATTGCGCCGAAGCCACGGAGGCACCGGCGAGGATGAGCGTGGCGGAGAGCAGCGGGCGGAAGAGGAGCATGGGCGGCGGGTCGGTTTCGGATTGGAGCCCGATCCCTACACGACGCCCGGAGGTTCGGACAAACGCCTCGAAATGACGTTTTCGTCACAAACCTCCGTCCACGGCGCGGTTCACTTCAGGATTTTGAGTGCCGTCAGCAGGTACGACGGGGCGAGTTCGTACAACGGATAGAGCACGGCCAGCCGGTAGTATTGGTAAACGTCGAACGCGCACAGCCCGATCACGGCGAGGGTCAGCCAGAACGCCCTCCGCTCCGCCGGCAAGCGCGCGGCCATCAGCCCCACCTGCGAAATCGCCAGCGCGCGCAACGGCAAATCCCAGATCGTGGCGTAACGCAGGTTCATGCCGTACTTGACGTTGCACATCAGCGCGTAGCTGGCCGCGATGAACCCGACCAGGAACAGCAGCGCCCGGTCGTCACGGCCCGACTCGGGCGAGGGGCGCAGTTGCAGCGCCATCCCCACCCCGAGCAGGAGGACCACCGGGCTCATCGTCATGAGGTCGAGCAGATAGCGATAGCAAGGGCCGTCGCCGGTCTGGTTTGCGTAGGGCAGCGTCAGGTTTTTGGGCACGCCGAGGCGGTAAACGTCGATCAACTCGTGCAGCCCTCCGGCGAGATTGACGAGCACCGCCACCCCGACCAGCGGACCGGCGACGGTCAACACCAGCAGCGCGCGGCTCGCCACGCCGAAACGCACCCAGCGGTTGAGGACGAGCAGCGCGGCAATCGCCACCCACACGAAGAACGCGTTTTCCTTGGTGAGAACCATCGCTGCCAGTCCCAGGGCGTACGCTACGAGCCAGCCCTTGTGCCCCGGGTGCCGCAGGCATTCCCACAACGCCCACAGCGTACCCAACGCCCAGAACTCGAAAAATCCATCCACCAGCGCGTGCTGCGCCATGTGGATTTGCAACGGCGAAAACGCCGCCAGCGCGAACGCCCCCAGCGCCAGCCGCCGGTCGGGCAAAATTCTCCGCGCGAACAGCCCCGAGAGCACGAGCGTCAACACGCCGAACAGCCGCGACACCGCGTGGAAACATTCCAGCCACTCGCCGCCGAAGACCTTGTACCAGCCGTACGCGAAAAAGATGTACAGGAACCGCGTCGGCGGGAGGATCGAACCGACGAGCGTTTTCTGGTGTTCCTTGTAGGCATCGACGATGTCGGGATAGCCGCCGAGGCCGGCGAGCGAGACCTGGTGGAGGTAATGGGCGTAATAACTCTCGTCCACGCCGACCGCGTACCAGCCCGCCC
>CALMVM010000217.1 GCA_937873255.1 uncultured Verrucomicrobiota bacterium
GTCCTGGGTCGCGGGCGACATGGACGCATAGCGTTCCTCCAGGCGCGAGGGGAACAGAGTGCGGTCGAAATCGTTCTTCTGGAAGGCGTGCGCCGTCAGGAAAATCGTGGCGAACAACAGGACCGCCTGCACGACCGTCAGCATCGACAGGAACGCCAGCTTGCTTTGCAGGTAGACGTTGAGTCCGAGGCCGCAGACGCGTTCGCGCCGAAAGATCGGCAGTTCGCCGACGATCTGCTGCGCCCCGTTGCTGCAACCGAACCACAGCGTCGCCACCACGCACAGGAACATCCGCAGCCCGGCGTTCTCCGCGACCCAGCCGACCATCGCGCCGATGGCGAGCGCCTGCGCGAAAAGGAAGATCAAATTGAGCGGGTCGGCGAGCAGCACCTTCCACTGGCGGGCCAACAGGATGCGCAGCGTCTTCAAATAACCGACCTGTTGACGCCGCGCGCCGGCTGCCGGGCCTTCCGGCGTGGGCGTCGCCAACGCCGCCGCCGCAGCCGCGCGTTGCGCGTAGGGCGAATCGAGAAATTCCTGTTCCCACTCCGCCGCCGTCTTGGAAGGGTCAGCCAACAGGGCGTAAACCTTCTCCAGCGGTGCTTTGTCGAAGGTCTGGGTATCCGCAGAACCGCGCAAAAGGAAGTGCTGACGCGCCTCGTCCGCCGTGCCGATGAAAATCAGCCGGCCGCCGTGGATGAAAATGAGCCGGTCGAAAAGGTACGCCTTTTGCAGGACGTGGGTCGTGCAAACGACGGTCAGGTTGGTCAGGCGCAAGGATTGGAGCAGCGCCATCAGGTCCGCCTCCGTGGCGGGGTCGAGACCGGACGACGGTTCGTCCAAAAAGAGCACCGACGGCTTGGCGAGCAACTCGATGGCGACGCTCACCCGCTTGCGCTGGCCGCCGGACAGACGCGAGATGCGCTTGCCGCGATGTTCCTCAAGGGAAAGCCGCTCGATGACGCGATCCACCAGGGCGTCGATTTGCGCCGGGGGTAATTTCAGTCGCAGGCGGGCGCTGTACGCGATGGCCTCGGTGACCGTCAATTCCAAGTGGACGATGTCGTCCTGCGGCACGAAGCCGACGCCGGCGGCGTTGACCTGCTCGCGGCTGGTCAACGGAATGCCGCTGATGAGCACCTCGCCGCTGCTCGCGGGGTTTACTCCGCAAAGCGCGTTGAGCAGCGTCGATTTGCCCTGACCGCTACCACCGAGAATCCCGACGAATTCACCGCGCCCGATCTCCAGGTTGATGTTCTGGAGGATGCGCAGCGGTTTGCCGTCCTTCTGCACCTCGACGACGAGGTTGTGGGCGGCGACACGCCCGAGGTTGGCCTGATCGACCCGGATGATCGAACTCCCGGTGAACTCGAAAAAATAGTCGCCGATGCGAAAACGGTCGCCGTAGACGAGCGACTCCCGACTGAAGAATTTGCCGTTGAGTTCGGTGCCGGCGCGGCTTTTGTCGACGATGAAGAAGTTCGTGCCCTCTTTTTCGATGACGGCGTGAATCTTGGAAATCGCCGAATCCTCCGGGTCGAGTTCGAGCCGCAGCGAACTGTCCGCTGAATTTTCTCCCCGGCCGAGCACGAGCGGCAGGCGGTCCAAGGGGAACTCGGAGATGGGTCTCCCCTGGAAAACAGGAGCATCGGGCTCGCGGTAGAACTGAAGCGTGGCCCCGGGCAATTCGACAACGTCGAGGTTGTTGAGCGCGACGGACGCGCCGGGTCCGAGCGGACGCTGGTTGACGGCGAGGTCCGCCTGCGGGAAGTCCGCCCGGCCGAGGGTCCAGGTCACGCGTTGCTGGTTCCAGGCGATGACGGCGTGTTCTGGCAAGAGATTGGCGTCCCGGCTGCGCAACGGGATGGACACCTGGTCGGAAGCGCCGAGGACGATCCGCTCTTTGGGGAGTTCGGCCGAGCGCTGGCCTTCTTCGTCGTTGATGATCAGCGTCGATTTCATGCGCCGGGGCGGGAAGCAGGCGTGTTGTACCCCACGCGTGGGAGTTGGGCAAGCGCAATGCGAACAAGCACTTGCCGGATCGATGGCGAGCCTACCGGGCGGCCGCGAATACTGCGAAGAAAAGTGCTCGGGGGGGGACTTGAACCCCCATGCCTTGCGGCATACGCCCCTCAAACGTACGTGTCTGCCATTTCACCACCCGAGC
>CALMVM010000218.1:0-356 GCA_937873255.1 uncultured Verrucomicrobiota bacterium
AGCGTGCGGCGTGCGTGGAGAATCAAACATCCCGGCCCGATGAGCAAGGGCGCAGAAACGCCGGTCCGGGAGAGGCCTCCGCCGGGGGAGGCGAATTTGCCCTCGTGGGAGCTCGGAATGCCTTCCCTGTGACTCCTGTCATCCAAACATCGTTGCGGCGGTTGGCCGAGGGCTTGCCGGCGATGTTCCACGGCGGCGAGTCTCCGGACGATCCCTTGGGAGTAAAGGGGAGCTACGCGCCGTCACACGAAGCGGATCGTCATGTCCTCGGCGGGACCGGACACCCGCCGCGCGCAACGCGTTTCCAGCGTCAACCGGCCGACCGCCGCCACGGGGCGTGCGCCGGGAGGACGATT
>CALMVM010000218.1:366-13598 GCA_937873255.1 uncultured Verrucomicrobiota bacterium
GTTCGGACGCCCCCTCGATGGCTCCGCTGAGCACCTTGCCATCCACGAAAAACAGGAAGCAACCCGTCGCCTTTTTCTGGGCGTTGACCTCCAACCGTACGAATCCCGAAGTGCGCGTCACCGGTTTCGCCGCCGGACGCGGCGATGGCTTCGGGGCCTCCGGCGGGTAGTGCGCGGCCGGGGAAGCGTCCGTTTCGATGACCCCGTCGAAAAGACCGACGTAGGAATCCGCCTCCTGGACGGTCGGTTCGTGCCTCCGCGCGGCCCCCGCGAACCGCCGCAGGAAGCCGTGTATTTTACGAACGAGAGAGCGGGCGGTGAGTTGAGGACGGGCGATCATACGCGGGTGTGGTGTCTGAACGGCCGGGCCGGCGGTTCCTCGCAACAACTTCCCAATCCTTTGTTAAAGGATGATGTGCCTCGGCACGCCGATTTGTAACGAAACGGTAATTTCCGTTTCAGTCCGGCCGCATCCGCCTTTTCTCAGATCAGCGCGGGCGGCACGCCGGTCTCGGCCATGCCGCCGCAGCCCTTGTCACCGGTGCGGTTTTCCGAGGAGATCGAACGCGTCCGCGCGCGCAAAAGCCGGGACGGGTTGCCAAGGTACATGCCGAGGCCGTCGAAGGTGGGAGAGGGGAACATGGGTGAAGGATGAAAGCGGAAAAAGCGGAAGGTGGAGGCTTGGTTTTCCTCTGCCCTTCATCCTTCATCCTTTCTGTCTCGCCGCGAGATTGGCGACCACCGCCACCAACTCCGCCGGTTCCACGGGCTTGGGCACGTGCATCTGGAAACCTGCCCGCAATGCCCGCGTGCGATCCTCCATGCGCGCATACGCCGTCAGCGCGGCGGCGGGCGTCTGGCCGCCTTCCTCCGGCGGCAGGGCGCGCACCTGGGCAATCAGCGCATAGCCGTCCTCGCCCGGCATTTCCACGTCGCTCAAAAGCACGTCCGGGCGTTCGCGGCGCACGGCTTCGAGCGCCTCGGCGGCGGAGGCGACCACCGTCACGGTGGCCCGGCAGCGGGTCAGGACGGTGCCGAGCAGCTTGCGCGCGTCGGCGTCGTCGTCCACGGCCACGACGCGCACGCCCGCCAGTTCGTCGCACAACTGGAAGGCCGCCCCGTTGCCCGATGCCGGGACGGTCGGGTGTGCGCGCTCCGGCAGGACGCCCGGGGCCGCGTGCAAAATCATGATCGGCAGCGACACCACGAACGTCGCGCCCTTGCCCTCCCCCGCGCTGTAGACGTTGATCGTGCCGCCGTGCAACTCGACCAGGTGGCGCGTGATGCCCAAGCCCAGCCCCAGGCCCGAATGCTGGCGCGTGCTGGTCGTGTCCGCCTGCGTGAACCGCTCGAAGACGTGCGGCAAAAACTCCGCTGCGATGCCCTGGCCGGTGTCGCTGACGGTCAGTTCCACCTGCGAGGCGACCCGCGCCAGGCGCACCTGCACGCGCCCGCCCTTGGGGGTGAACTTCACGGCGTTGGAGACGAGGTTCCACACGACCTGCTGGAGCCGGTCGGCGTCGCCCGACACCGGACCCGCGCCCGGGTCGAGCGTGCGGTCCACGCGCATCGACCTGACCTCGGCGGCGGGCATGACCGATTGCACCGCCGCGCTGACAACTTCCGGCAGATCGACCGTGCGCAGGTTCAGCCGCAGCTTGCCCGAGATGATGCGCGAAACGTCCAGGAGATCCTCGATCAGGCGCGACTGCACGAGGGCGTTGCGCTCGATGACCGTGACGGCTTCTTTCGTCAACTCGGGGTCCATCCCGTCGGAACCGAGCAGGCGCGCCCAGCCGAGTATGGCGTTGAGGGGGGTTCTCAACTCGTGGGAAACGGTGGCGATGAACTCGTCCTTGGCGCGAGAGGCGGCCTCGGCGGAATCGCGCGCGGCCTGCGTCTCGTGCAGAAGCCGGTCGCGCTCGGCATCGGCCATGCGCTGGCGAATGGCCAGGGCGACGGTGTTGGCCACGAGTGCCAGCGCGATGAAAGTCGCCTCGGAGAGTTTTTCGCGCGAGAACATCGCCAGCACGACGTGGAGTTCGCCGGAAACGAGCAGCGGATAGCCGGCGAAGGCGACCATGCCTTCGCGACGCGCCCATTCCTGGTCGCCCACGCGCGGGTCGCCGATGACGTGGTTGGTGAGGTGCGGGGCGCGTTCGGAGGCGATGAGGCCGATCTTGAATTTGCCCAGCGGCACGCGGCTGTGCGGGCCATCGAGGTGGGTGTAGAGGCCGGCGCTGACAGCGAGTTCGAGCGTCTGGGTTTGCGCGTTGTAGGTCCAGACCCGCGCGAAGGCCGCGCCGGCGTGGGCGACGAGTGCCTCGGCGCTGGCCTGGAGGAGTTCTTGCAGGGAACCATGGCGGGTGAGTACGCGGCCGATCTCGCCTTCCAGGCGGGTGAGGCGGGCGCGTTCCTCCAGCGGGGCGGGGGCGAGTTCGCCGGTAGCCTGCGGCGAACTGGTCAGCAATGAGACGAGCCGTTCGTGTCGGCGGCGGCTGTGACCGCAAAAGATGCTGACGACAATGCCTTCCACGGTGAAAATCCCAATCGTGGTGTACTGCGACAAGGTATGCGCGAACGGCGCGAAACGTGGCATGTAAAAATACAGCAGCGACACCGCCGCCGACAGGCCGGTGGCGAGCAGCCCCGGCCCCATGCCGCCGTACCAGCCGCTGAACAACACCGCCGCGAAGAATACCAGGAACAGCGGTCGCTCCTGCCCCACGGCGGATTCGAACGCGAATTTCGCCGCGATGGCCACCACCACCGCCGCCACCGCCACGGCGTAGCGGACAATGGAATGCGTGAGAGTCATGAATCCAGGAGATCGGAGATAAAAGATAGGAGATAGGCGAAGAAGCACAAGGGAGGGGAAAAGCATCCTTTCCGAAAAGCGGAACCCGGCCAGAAACTTGCCTCCGCCTCCCGGACTTCTGCCTCCTTTGCCTATCTCCCAGAGCGTTTCTCGTTTGCACGCGAAGTCCGCAGCCCCGGCAGGGGCGTAAGATTTAGCCCACGGCGCAAGCCGTGGGTCAGCGACCGCAAATCTACCAAAGCCCCGGCAGGGGCGAAAGAAAATCAGCTTGCCCTCCGAGAAACGGCCATTGTTTTCTTACGCCCCTGCCGGGGCTGTGCTCACACCAACGATCTTTCCCACGGCTCACGCCGTAGGCTAAACTCTTACGCCCCTGCCGGGGCTGCGGAGGACTCACGCGCCAGCGAAAGACGCCGTGTCCCCTGTCTCCAACACCCCCAGCCCGGCGATGCTCGTAAGCGCTAAGGTCTCGTGGCATTCGACACCGATCCGCCAGCGCTTGTCGCCGGCCCGGCTCACGTACGCGGCATACCGCCCCCCGGTTCTCGACGGCGCGGTGAACGTCTTCAGATGGCTGAAATCGTTGCGCGAAAGCCCGTCCGCCGCGCAAAAAAACAACACTTGGCTGCCGCCGGGACGGCCTACCTGCGCTCGGACGACCTGCACCTCTTCCACTCCAAAAATTCCCGCGAGACGTTCCAACGGCAGGGACGCGCCCGACGCCCGTTGCCGCCGCGCCCACGCGCCGGGGCCGTACACGATCCGCGTGGCGCGCAGGGGCTGCGCGTCGAGTGCGTCCGCCACGTCTGCGTCGGGGTCGGACGCGTCGCCGTCCCACGTTTTGCCGGCGTGAACGGCCCCCGCGACGAGCAAGGTCAGGGTGCGCCGCAGCCGTTCGCGGTCCAGCCTCGCGCGCAACGCGGCGACCTTCACCTGCTGCCAGCCGGTGCCGAGACGCTCGGTGTTTTCGTCCACCTCCACGGCGAGGCTGCGGTCGGCGATCCGCTGGGTGACGAGCTGGTGCGGCGGGTTGCGCAGCGTCGGGAAATCCGCCGCGAACTCGCCCCGGTCGTCCGGCGGGTGGTCGGAAGAGGAATCGGGTTCGTCGTAAAGCGCGTACTCGACGAACCGGCCGCAATTCGCAGGCACGTCGGGGGCGATGAATCGCCGCAACGCGTCGAGCCCCGCCGTGCCCGAATCCCGGCAGCGTCCGGCGTAGTCGCTCAAAAACGCGTGCGGCGCGGCGTCGCCGAATTGCGCGGGATCGAACGCCGTGACCCTGCCGTGGGTAAAGGCGTCGTCGGCCGCGCGGACCTCGGCCGGTTCGCGCCCGGGCACGCCCATGGAATCGAGCAGGTCGGCGACCAGTTCGGCCGGGGCGGTGGAGGCTGGCATCTTCATCGGAGAATTTGTGGATGGCATCTGTTCAGGCCGCGAAGCGGCCAGTCGTTCCGGCAATTGGTAGGGATGGCTTTCCGAGCCGTCCGTAGATTGGTCTGGATCACGTCTCGCTGCGGTCACGCCCGAGCAGAAGAAAATAGGGAGCGGCTCGGAGAGCCATCCCTACCTGGGGACGACCGCCTGCGGCGAGGTTTGCCCGCCCGCTCAAAAGGGGTCGTCGGGGCGGGCCGCGGGTTGTGCGCGGCGGTCGTGCCGGGCCTGGTTCTCGGCGGCGCGGCGGGCGAGTTTTTCGGCCAGCATCGGGTGGGTGCCCGCGTCGATCATGGCCTGTTCGCGCGCCAGAACGGCGGCGTGATCGGGTGCGGCCGCGAGGGCGCGCGGGAGAACGGAAACGGGCGGCGGCAGTTGGTAGGGGCGGTGGTGTTTCATCGGCGGGTCGAACAAACGGGCGTGAGCAGCGTTTTCTCCTTGGAAAAGGGCCGGTCCGCTGGCATGTTGAACGAAGTTGAACATGCCTTGAACTGCGCGACAAGTGAAATCTGAACAAAATTTAACTAACTTTAACAGTCGCATCGGACACCTGCATGCTGTGACGGGCTGGAACTACGGTGCCATCGCGGCCGCGTTGGAAGTTTCGCGCACGATGCTCCACTACTACCGCAAGGGCATCCATCCGCCCGACGCCGGCATTTTGCTGCGCCTGACGCGCGCCGAGGAACAGGCCGGCATCAAGCCGCCGCTGGCGCGCGACCTCCCTTTGCCGGACGACAACCGCGCTGGGGACGGCGTCGGGCTGGACCGCCAACTCCAGTGGTTGCGCGGGCTGCTCGAACAACAGCGTGAGACCGTGGAGGCCGCCCAGCGGCATTTGCGCGAGATCGAGGGTTGGGTTGCTGACGCCGAAGCGCGGCGTCCGCCGCCCGTCCGCCGTAAGGAAAAACGCGCGCGGTTGAAGGTGTCGCCCGCCGTGGAACTCTTCCGCGACATCGACACGGTGAGCCTGCCCATTTTCGGCCACCTGCCGGCCGGCTGGCCGCAGACCCGCGAGGGGGTCGCCTCGCAGCGTCCGGCGCGTGCGGTGCCGGTGAAGCGGGGACGGTTCCCGGAAGGGGCGTTCGGCTTGGAGGTGCGCGGCGAGAGCATGAACGCCGCCGCGCCCCGGCCGATCCTGGACGGCGACATCGTGGTGCTTTTGCCGCCCGAGCAACGCGAGCCTCGCCACGGCGACATCGTCGCGGCGCTGGTGGACGGCGAGACGTGTTTGAAGCGGCTGGTCAACAAGGCCCGTCCCGCGCACCTGCGCAGCGAATCCACCAACCCGGCGTTCAAGGAAATTTACCCCGCTCACGACCTGGTGATCCAGGGTGTGGTGGTTGGCAAGCTCTGAGCGTTGCGCGACCGCCGATGCCGACCGACTGGGAATCCTGCTACCGCGCCGGCGACACTCCCTGGGACAAGGGCGCGGCGGCCCCGCCCCTGCTCGAATGGCTGGAAACGCCCGCGCACCGTTTTCACGGCGAGGTGCTCGTGCCCGGCTGCGGGTTGGGGCACGACGTGCGCGCCTTGGCAGCGACCGGGCAGGCGGAGAGCGTCTGCGGACTGGACGTGTCGCCGGCCGCGCTGGCGCAGGTGCGCCGGTTCCCCGCCGCCGGGAACGAAAGCTACGTCGAGGCGGATTTGTTCGCGTTGCCGGAGGAGTGGCGCGGGCGGTTTGACTGGGTGTTCGAGCACACCTGTTTTTGCGCCATTGACCCGGCCCGCCGCGCCGACTACGTGCGGGCGGTCGCCGAGGCACTGCGGCCGGGCGGACGACTGCTCGCCATCTTCTATTTGCGGCCGTGGTCCGGCGGCGAGGCGCGACCGCCGGGCGGCGGCCCGCCGTTCGGCGTGGAAGTGAGCGAACTGGACGCGCTGTTCGCGGGGGCGTTCGAGTTGGTGGAGGAAAGCGTGCCCACGCGGGCGTTCGCCGGCCGCGAGGGACGAGAGTTGGTCAGGCTGTTGCGCAAAACCGCCTGATCCGGTCCTTGCGCCGAGCGATCCTCAGTCGCTGAACAACGTTTCCAATTCTACCCGCAACCCCGGGACCGTGGTGGAAACGACCGATGCGGCACCGGTGAACGTGCGGTGTTGCGTGTATCGGCCCTCGCGCGGCTCGGTGTAGACTTCCACGGTCTTTTTTTTGCCGAGAACCAGCCAGCATTCCGGGATGTTCGCCTCGGCGTAGATGAGAACCTTCGCCCGGTCGAGTTCGACCGTCGTCACGGCGACTTCGATCACCAGTCGCGCCGTCCCGGGATGGGCGCGTTTATAACCTGCTCCTCCGCCCTCGACCACGCTGACATCCGGCTCCGGTTCGGAGTCCGCCAACGTGATCGGGTCTTCCTT
Organism: uncultured Verrucomicrobiota bacterium; assembly: GCA_937873255.1. GTDB lineage: Bacteria > Verrucomicrobiota > Verrucomicrobiia > Chthoniobacterales > SZAS-18 > CAHJWO01. The sequence goes on from CALMVM010000218.1 coordinate 6,971, forward strand.
GAACACGATCCAGCCTGTCCCTGCCACCGCCGCTTGCACGATCTGGAACAAAAACCGCAACAAACTGGCGTGGAGCGGCGATTTGCTCATTTTCTCGATGACGATTCCGCGAATCAACTCGGTCCGTTTCCCAGCCGGAGTGTATTCCGGCATTTTATGGTACTGCTCGACGCTGATGCGCGGCACCATCCGGCGCACCTCCGGCAGTTCGAGAATGTCTACCATGCCGCAAGCTTATCCCCTCGCGCGCCGGGCGGCAACATTTGCATTCGACCCCGGCGTCCCGCATACTTCCCGTTGCCATGTCCTGCGCGAAGATCGATCCCGCCCTGCACGTCGAAAAGAAGCCCGACTGGATCAAGGTGCGGCTGCCTTCCAACCCCGTCTTCTTTTCCACGAAGGCGCTCGTCGCCGACCTGAAGCTGCACACCGTCTGCGAGAGCGCGCAATGCCCCAACCGCTGGGAATGCTGGAGCCAGGGCACGGCCACCTTCATGATCGCCGGGGAACGCTGCACGCGCGCGTGCGGGTTTTGCGCGGTGTCCACGGCGAAACCGTTCCCGCTGGAGATCGACGAGCCGCAACGCGTGGCCGAGGCCGTCAAGCGGCTCAAATTGAAACACGTCGTCATCACCGCCGTCGCGCGCGACGACCTCAAGGATGGCGGCGCGGAACACTTCGCGCGCACGATCCGCGCGGTGCGCGAGACCGACCCGGCCATCGTCATCGAGGTGCTCGTGCCCGATTTCCACGCGCAGGGCGATTGCCTCAAGGTCGTGCTCGACGCGCAGCCGGAGATTTTCAATCACAACCTGGAAACCGTCGAGCGCCTGACCCCGCTGGTGCGTTCGCGCGCGAAGTACGCGACCTCGCTGGAAGTGCTGAAGCGCGCCAAGGAAATCTGGCCGCGCGTCGTCACCAAGAGCGGCGTCATGCTCGGCCTCGGCGAGACGGAGAACGAATTATTCCAGGCCATGGACGACCTGCGCGCGGCCAACGTGCAGGTGCTCACGCTCGGCCAATACCTGCGCCCGACGCCGCAGCACCTCCCGGTGGTGGCGTACATCCCGCCGGAGACTTTTGCTTTGTACGGCGACATCGCGCGCAACAAGGGCTTCGAGTACGTGGCGAGCGGGCCGTTGGTGCGTTCGAGCTACCACGCGAGCGACTTCCATCCGGTGCCGCCGCGCGAGGGAGCATGATCGCCGGTGGTGGTGCTCCCCCTCCGACTTGGTTTCTGGGGGCGTTCGCGGCCCTCTTTCCATTCGTCTGGTGCTTCGTGAGCTTCGTGCTTTCGTTTGTGGGTGGGTGGCACGAGTTGGCACGGCGGCATCCGGCCGGTCCCAAACCGAAGGACGGAGTCGATTATCCCATGTGCAGCGGGCGGACGGGAGAATTCGGCGCGAGTTACAAAGGCTGTCTGAACGTCACCATTGCCCGCGAGGGGTTATACATGGTGCCGCTGTTTCTCTTTCGGGCGTTCCACCCGCCACTGCTGCTGCCATGGTCGTGCGTGGCGGGCATGGAAGAGCGGCAATTTCTGCTCACGCGCGCTTTGGAGGTGCGTTGCGAGGTCGAGGCTCGCAAGATCACGTTGTTTCTCCCGCCGCAGGCGGCCGGAACGATTGCGGCGATGCGGCACCCGGACGCTTAACCGAAACCGACCGCATTTGCCTTTTGCCTTCCCGACACGGACGCGCCATGCTGCGCGCTTCCGCTCCATCCCGCCCGCCGTGGAAGAAAACCCACCTCACCTCGACCCGCACACCGAGTACCGCTATGCGCGCGTCGCCGCGTTGATCCCGGCCTACAACGAGGAACGTTTCATCGGCGACGTGGTCCGGCGCACGCTCGCGCAGGTCGCGGAGGTGATCGTCGTCGATGACGGCTCGCCCGACAACACCGCCGCCGCCGCGCGCGAGGCGGGCGCGGAGGTCATCTCCTACAAGGAAAACCAGGGCAAGGGCATGGCGATCCAGACCGGCCTGCGCGCGATGGTCCGCAAGGGCGTCGAATACGTGATCCTCCTCGACGCCGACGGCCAGCATTTGCCCGAGGAAATCCCGCGTTTCCTGGAGGTCGTCACCCGCGAGGGCTCGAAGCTGCTCGTCGGCAACCGCATGCACGACACGAAGGACATGCCGCTTTTGCGCCGCTGGACGAACCGCTTCATGTCCTGGCAGATCAGCCTGCTGTGCGGCCAGCCGGTGTCGGACACGCAGTGCGGCTTCCGCATGATCCACCGCGACCTGCTGCCGCGCCTGTTGGCGGGCGAACGGGCGGGGCGCTTCGACTACGAGACGGAGATGATCATCCTGAGCAGTTGGCGCGGCGAACGCATCAGCGCGGTGCCCATCAGCACGGTCTACGGCGAGGAAACCAGCCACATCAGCCCGGTGCGCGACGGGTGGCGGTTTTTCAAGTTGATGGGGCGCTACTGGAAGAAGCGTTTCAGCAAAAAGAGCAAGTATTCGCGGGCGCGCGGGGAGGATTAGCGGGGGCAAGCACATTGTCAGCCCCTCTTTTTTTCGTTCCTCGATTTTACGGGCTCGAATCAACGATTACCTTTCGCCCGATTGTGCGTAATGCAGAGCATCTCGCAGTTCTCGGCCGTGCTCGCGCCGCCGGTGCTCCATGCGGTGACATGGTCGGCGTCCATCCCGTCGAGGGCGTAAATTTTGGTTTTGTTGGCGTTGGTTCCCATCGCGCAGAGCGGGCAGTTGGACTTTCCCTTTCGCTCCGCCGCCTGTTTTTGCCTGGCGTAGGCAACCTTTTTGACCTTCTCGTCGAAGACTCGAACATTCAGCAACTTCGGATCAACTGACCCCCCGAGCAGATATTCGAAGATCCCCTTGCGGCTGGTTACGTACTCATCGGCCTCAAGCTTTTCGACGCCCGAGGACAACTTCGCCGGATCGTAAGACTGCCCGTGATACGTCTCGTACAGCCTGCCCCATTCCAAGCCACGCATTTCAGGAAGGACATCGGTGAACACCGTGGAAACCCAGTCGATCACGGCGTTGAAGTAAGTCTTCAATTCGTTGATGTTCTTGTCGTTGCGGTGGCCGCTCATGTAGCTGCCGATGTCGCCCTTGCTCACCCAGTCCAGCGCCCGCTCTAAAAACTCCTGACGGTTGGCGCTGCCTTTGACGTAGGCGCTCCACTTCTGGATGTTCGCGTTCTGGCTGTTGCTGAACTCTTCCTTAGCCTTGGTGACGAACGGACCGGAGTAGACGGCGTTGAGCAATTCCTGGTCGTTGAGCGGCACGCCGACGATGTTGATCGTCTTGAACCACTCCTTGATCTCGGTCTCCGTCCCCTCGCACTCGTAGATCAGCAGTTTCGATTCCCGCACCCGGGTCTGCTGGTCGGCGGGCAGGCTCGTAAAATTCTGCGGGTTGCCGTTGTCCATGATCGCAAACTTGTCGGTCACGAACCGCCCGATGCTGGTGATGCGCTGCTGGCCGTCGAGCACCTCGAATTTGTCGTTGGCGACCTTGTTGAAGTAGATCAGCCCGAGCGGATAATTCTTGAGGAGCGAGTGGATGACCTCTGCCTCTCTCTTTCCTTCATAGATGTAGTTTCGCTGGTACTCCGGCTGAATGGTCAGTTTTCCGCCGAGGCCGAACAGGCCTTTGCCTTCGAGTTGGTTGTAGACGAATCCGTTGCAGATGTCGGCGACGGTGAGGTCGGTGCGGAGGGTGGTTTTCATTTTATCTTCTTTCTTGCGGGCTCAGCACGGCAGCGAATGAAAATCCGCTTGTATTGTTGAATGTAGTGCTCACCGTTCACACTATAGTAGGTTTGACCTGTCGGCGGGGCAGTCACCTTGATCGCTACGCCGTCGTTCAGCTTGGTCACATTGCTTTTCTTTCCAGACTTGTCGACTTGAACCTGCACTCCGTACTTCTTTGTCTGCAAATGGTAGCTCTTTTCGTATCCGATTATCTCGAACTGATCTGGGTTGTACTTATCTAGGAAGGTGATCGGCACTCCCATAACACCGTCATAGTCGCCGGGAATCGCGTCGGTAAACGGCACCTCGATCGCGTGGTAGTTGTCGTACTGGTCGTAGGTAGTCTTGCCCTTAATTTCCTTATGCTTGGAGAATCTTAAGTTGTCAGCCATGGTCATCAGAGGCAGCTTCTCGTGGCGCCGGCCATGGTCAAGGTTCGTCCACCAGCGAACGCCCTTAACGCGGATGTACTTGACGCCGTTTTCGTCTACGCGCCAACCGGCCGCCTCTAATGGATAGTGGTCTGGAACGCGAAACTCTCGGTCACCGCTATGGATCGTGACACCCATCCATAGCCTGTCGGCCTTGATGAGTGGAAAGACCTCCTTGTAGGTGGTCGCCTGCATGTTGCCGATGATTAGGAACTTCTTGTTGTGCTCCACGAGCTGTGCCACGTATTCGCGAAAGAGTGAGAAAGGCGGGTTGGTGACCACGATGTCCGCCTGCTTAAGCAACTCGACGCACTCGCCGCTTCGGAAGTCACCGCCTCCTGCGAGGGGTGTCCGAGTGTGGGGGTTCCGCTCTAGGAAGAGTTTCACATCGTCGATCCCAGTCGAGCCATCTCCGTTGATATCTTTCACCTCCTGAATCTCAACGGCAATCGCCTTTGGTTTTTGGCGCTTGCCATTGCCTTCGTCGTACTCGCCGAAAGTGAGTTGTGCGCCAGCGATAGGAGAGCCGTCGTAACTGTTTGTGACGAGCTTCTTGAGGCCAAGCTTGTTGAAGTTGGCGGCGAAGTACTTGAAGAAGTTGCTCTCGAATGGGTCGTCGCAGTTGCAGTAAAGGACCTTGTCGCGAAAGGTGTCGGGATCGAACTCGAGGTAAGCTTCGACTTCTTTCTGGATGTCGACGTATTGGGTGTAGAACTCGTCCTGCTTGGCGGTCTTGGCGGCGCTGAGGCTGCGATTCAGCGACTCGGTTTTCGCGTTTGGGGAGTTGCTCGTCATTTGTCGAATGAGGTGTAACTCTCGGGTCCAGAGTTTGCAATCACCTCAGCGACATTGTTGTTCGTCGCGACCGGAGGATCAACTCTTTACGTCCCGAAAAACCGATCCCCTGCGTCGCCGAGGCCGGGCACGATGTAGCCGCGCTCGTTGAGTTTCTCGTCCACGGCGGCGGTGAACACCGGCACGTCGGGGTGCGTCGCGTGGAAATGCGCGATCCCCTCCGGGCAGCTCACCAGGCACAGGAAACGGATGTGCTGCGCGCCCGACACCTTGAGCGCCGACACCGCCGCCGCCGCGCTGTGGCCGGTCGCCAGCATCGGGTCGAGGAGGATCACCGCCGCGTCGGCGATGCCCGGGGGCACCTTGGCGTAATAACGCACGGGTTTGAGGGTGTGTTCGTCGCGGTAAAAGCCGAGGTGGGCCACCTGCGCGTCGGGCACGAGTTCGAAGAGTCCTTCCAGCAGCCCCAGCCCCGCGCGTAGGATCGGGGCGAGGACGACATGGCGTTGCAGCCGGCGCGCCGGGCACGCGGCGAGCGGGGTTTGCACGACGGCCTCGACGGTGGGCAGATCGGCCGTGGCCTGGAAGAACATCAACGCCGCCGTCTCGCGCAAGGCGCGTCGGAAATCGGGCACGGCGGTGGACTGGTCGCGCAGGAGGCCGAGCTTGACCTGCACGAGCGGATGATCGATGACGACGAGCATGGCGAAAAGTCGGAACGCAGAACGGCAGAAAGGCAGAAGGATGAAAGCAGAACAACGGGAAGCGGAAAGAAAATACGGGGACGAGGGTTCGAATTTTTCGCTCGCTTCGTGGCGTCATCCGCATTTTGTTCTTCGTCTTCCGAGTTCCATTGCTTTCTGACGCTCGGCCGCCATCCTTCCGCCGTTCCCCGTTCCGCGTTCCGCGTTCCGACTTTTCCGCCATGCCCTTCGACGCCCTGTTCATCCGCCACGCCGAGAGTCTTGCCGACGTGGGCGCGCCCACCGATCATCCCGCCACCTATGCCCTGACCGAACGCGGCCGGCAGCAGGCTGCGACCTTTGCCAAGGCGACGGTCGTGGTCCCGCGCGTCATCGTACATTCCTCCTACCTGCGCGCGGAGCAAACCGCCCAGCCGCTGGCGGCGCGGTTCCCGTCGGTGCACACCCTGGCGCTGCCCATCCACGAGTTCACGTACCTCGACCCCGCGCAATGGCGCGGCACCAATGCCAAGCAGCGGCTCGAAGCCGCGCAGGCGTATTGGGGCGCGGCGGATCCGCGTTCGCAGGCCAGCGAGGAGGCGGAATCGTTTTACGAATTCCTCGCCCGCGTCGAGGCGGCACTGGCGTGGCTGGAAAAGACAAACACGGGACCGATCTTCCTGTTTTGCCACGAGGTGTTCATCCGCGCGATCATGTGGCGCTGCATGGTGCCGTCGCTGGAATTGGCGGCGAACACGATGTCGGCGTTCCGCGCGTGGCAGCTCAGCGCGTCGCTGCCCCCGTTGTCGATGACGCGGGTGGTATGCAACCAGACCGGGGAGATCGTTCTGTCGCCGCCGTTCCGCTTCAAGCTGACGCAGGTAGAGGCGAAAGGGTCATCGGCCTGAGCCGCACCGTCTAACGCTCTCAAGCTCAGCGACAGGCAGGGCGAAAACAAGCGCGGAGTACGGAGAAGACCTCCT
>CALMVM010000219.1 GCA_937873255.1 uncultured Verrucomicrobiota bacterium
CCACGGTCAGTCCGCGGGTCGCCCTTTCGCCGGGTGCACCTCGCCTCATGATGACAGACAAAAAATGATGGTGCGCCCTATTGCGGGGCACCCACAACCCACAACCCACAACCCACAACCCGCCTCTCAAATCGCATACTCGCCCGCCTTTTCCTCGGCCGCCGCCGCCAACGCTTTCGGCGCATCCGCCGGACCCTTCTCGCAGATCGCGTATTGATAATACGCGTCCTGCCACCGCCACACCGAACGCCACGGCTGCGATTGCACCAGCGCGCCGAACTCCGCCGGCGCGAGCACCGTCGCGTCCGGCGGCTCGCGGAACGCCGTCGTGCGCGCGTACCCGCAAAACGCCAGCAGATTCGCCACGCCCCACATGATCCGCAGCGGCACCACCGCCCGCAACCGCGAACACGGCTCCGCGACGAAACATCGCCCGCCCGTCTTCATGACCCGGTGCATCTCCGCCATCGCCTCCTCGCGTTGCGGCAGGATCGTGAACAACCGCGCCGCCAGCAGCGCGTCCACCGACTCGTTTTCCAGCGCGAGGTGCAGCGCGTCGGACCGCTCGAACGTCACGTTCTCCAGCCGGCGCTTGCGGGCGTTGCGTCGCGCGCGGCGCAGTTGCTGGCGCGAACGGTCAATGCCCAATACGCGCAGGTCGCGGAAGCGTTCGCCGAATTGGCAGCAGTAGAACCCCGGCCCGCAGCCCAGTTCCAGCAAACGGCTGCCCGCCGGCGGCGCGCCCTGCGGCCACAACGCCGCCGAGATCCCCTCCGTGTCGTCGCGGAAGAGTCGTTCCCGGAAAAACGCGTACAGCCAGCCGAACCGCTCGAAGAGGCTTTCGGATTCCGCCCGCGACGCGTCGTCCCCTCCCGCTTCGGTTTCGTCGGGATCACCGCGCAGATCGGGCGGCAGCACCGGGGCGACGGACACTTTGGCCGCCGCCGCCGGCAGCACGGCGGCCCGGACAGGCTCGGCGGGCATCGGCAGGTCGGTTTCCATCAATTCCATTAGCTCCATTCGCCCGTTGGACGCGCCACGCGCGGGTGTTTATTCATGAGTCCCTTGGACAGTCATCGACGGCCCGCAATGTAGACAAGAACCGCTCCGCGCCCAAGCGGATTCCTCGGCCGAACCCGCCTTTTTTGCCGTGCGTACGCCCAAAAGCCCCGGCCGGCGGGGCGTCCGGGCGCGAACCTTTCTCAGATCATTTCCCATGAAAACCCCGCGCCGCCTTGTCCCGTTGCTGTTTGCCGTGTGGACCCTGTTGCTCGCCGCCGGACCAGCGCGCGGCGAGGACGCGGCGGTACGCGAACTGCGCATCGACCCGTCGACGACGGGCGTGCCGTTGGGCAAGGCGCGGCTGACCGTCGATGCGCTCACGCGCGGCAGGAACGGCGGCGACGGCCTGCAAGGTGGCTACAAAGTGGAAGTGTCGCCGATCTCGTTCGCCAGCGAGGAGGGCCGGCTGACGATCTCCGTTTCCGGCGAGACCCTGCGCAAGCTGGCTGAGGGGCAGGAGGTCAGTTTCACCGGTCAGGCGGCCAGTACCAATGGCAACAACAGCACCGTGCAAGGCACCGCGACCCCCGGCAAAGATAGCAAGGACGGCGGCACCATCCGCGTGCGCATCGACAGCAAGAAGGGCAAGCTGGTTTTCAAGACCACTTACCACTTAGTGAGGTAGAGAGGCCTTTTCAGAGGTAAAAGGTTAGCAGTGGCGAGTTTGAAATTGCTTTTTTCACGGTAGCCTTCTACGGTAAAACCGTGAAAGGAGAGGCAACGGTGAAAACATGGGAGAAAACCAAGCTCCAAAATCTGGTTCGGCATAAATCCGGCCGTTATTACGCCCGGCTTTACCTGAACGGGAAGGAAGTATGGAAATCGCTCAAGACCGACCACTTCTCGGTTGCTAAAGCACGCTTGGCCACCCTTCAGAAAGATCACCGTTAGCGACGGGGCAAAGAGATCGATTCCGCCAATGCCAAAATGACTTTTGGCGACGCTGCCACCATGCACATGCAGCGTTTGGATGAAGACGTGAGCCTCAAGCGCCGGACACGAACTTACTGGCGAACCGTGAATGCATCGCTTCTCAAAAGCTGGGATGATTTGGAAGCTACGGAAGTCAGGCGCATCACACCTGCCGCGTGCCGTGAATGGGCGAAGCAGTTTGCAAAAACATTCAGTCCAACACGCTATAACGGTGCGCTCTCGCACCTTCGCCGCATTTTCGAGGAGGCCATTGGGAGCGGCATTCTTCACGCCAATCCGGCCTTGGGGCTGAAACGCAAACCTGTTCGCTCGAAACATCTGGAACTGCCGACTCTCGCGCAGTTTGCTGCTTTCATCGCTGAGATACGGGAGAGTCGTAGCCGCGACTCACAAAACAGCGCCGACTTCGCGCAAGGCTTGGCTTTTACCGGCTGCCGAATTTCCGAAGCCGGTCAAATCGTCTGGCGGGACTTGGACTTCACTGCCGGAGAAATATTGATTAAAGGCGACCCTACGGAGGCCACCAAAAACGGCGAGATCCGCCGAGTACCAATGATACCCGGTGCGCGCGAATTATTTGAGCGAATGAGACGCGAGCGCTTCGATGAGCCGCTGTCTGCAAATGTGTTTGCGGTTCGCATGTGTCAAAAAGCGATGAGTCGCGCGGCCAAAAAAATTGGAATGGCGCGGATAACACACCACGACCTGCGACATTTCTTCGCAACCGTTTGCATTGAGAGCGGCGTGGACATTCCTACCGTTTCTCGCTGGCTCGGACACAAAGATGGCGGGGCACTGGCCATGCGCACCTATGGGCATTTGCGGCGCGAGCACAGTGTCGCCCAAGCGCAAAAGGTCACGTTCGCACCGTCTTCCTCCCCCGCTGCTATGGCTTTCGGCCACCGAGCCGCGCCATCGCCGCTTGTCGCCCAGAAGGAGTCGAAGGCCACTTCTTCGCGCCGGAAACCGGCTTCCGTAGACTCTTGGGTTGAGTCGATTGGCGGCGAACGGCCAGAAAAGATTGCCAAGCGTTCCCGAGGCGCGGCGCGAGACCCTGAAGTTCGGTCTTTGTCTTGACCGTTTTTGGCTTCAATCCGTCGTACACACCGGCGGTCTTTAGAATCGCATCCACTTCGGCGGCTGGAATCAATATCCGCCCGTGCTGCGTGATTGCCTTAACTTTCCCAGCATAAATCTGGCGATAACCCCAAGTTTGTGATTTCCCAAAAAGTTCCGCGAACTCGCCAGGAGAGAAAGCGACGCGGCTGAGAGGTTCTTTCGCCATACACACAAAATGCCGCTTGAAACAGAATGCTGGAATTCTGTTTCAAAATCGTGTCTGTGGCACAACCAAAAACCAAGGCTTTTGCAACGAGCCATTGACCGGCCGCCCCAAATTTCTAACGGGTTTACGTTGTTTCTAGTGAACCTTCCGCCAGCGAGGAGGCTGCCCTTTTTCTAGATATTCAACTCGTTCGACGTGAAGTCCGTGATGTGGAGACGGGTAATTCTTCTTCGCATACTCAATCCCCTCAGTCTGCGTCCTGAAGGTGATTCCCGCTGCTTTGTTTCCCTCCGGCGAGAGAATGTATTTCCCGTCGTGATGTTCGAGGTAGTAG
>CALMVM010000220.1 GCA_937873255.1 uncultured Verrucomicrobiota bacterium
CGGTCGAACGCCTCCTCCAGGCGCTCGGTCCCTTGGACGTGCCGCGCCCGGTGGCCACAGCCGTCGTTCGCCGCGAACTCGCCACCCTGCGCGCGGAGGCAAAAACCGATGCCCCGGTGCCCGGCTTCGACGCCGTGCTCGCGCGGGTGCGCGGAGCGTTGGACCGTCTGCGCGCCGCCCGCCTCCAGCCGGTCATCAACGGCACGGGCGTGCTCATCCACACCAACCTCGGCCGCGCGCCGTTGCCCGACGCCGCGCTGGCCGCCGTGGCTGCTCTCGGCGCGGATTACAACACGCTCGAATACGACCTCGCCGCCGGCGAACGCGCCCGCCACCGCGCCGGTTATCTGGAACACAACCTCGCTCTCCTCTGCGGCGCGCAGGCGGCCACCGCCGTCAACAACTGCGCGGCGGCGTTGATCCTGATGCTGCGCCATTTCACGCGGCGGCCGGACCGCAGGGAAGTCGTCATCTCGCGCGGCGAACTCGTCCAGATCGGCGGCGGCTTCCGGATCCCCGAAATCCTCGAAGCCAGCGGCGCGCGCCTGCGCGAGGTCGGCACCACCAACCGCACCACGCTCGACGACTACGAACGCTCCCTGACTCCGCAAACCGCCCTCCTCCTGCGCGTCCACCGCAGCAATTTCTACCTCGGCGGCTTCGAGGAATCGCCCGACCCCGCCGCGCTCGCGGCGCTGGCCCGGCGGCGGCGCGTGCCGTTGGCCGAAGACCTGGGCAGCGGCGCGATGATCCCCACCGAACGCCTCGCCTCCATCGAACACGAACGTACCCCGGCCGAGGCCGTGCGCTCCGGCGTGGATGCCGTGTGCTTCAGCGGCGACAAACTCTTCGGCGGACCGCAAGCCGGGATCATCGCCGGCCGCACGCGGCTGGTGGCGGCATTCAAGAAAGACCCGTTCTTCCGGGCGCTGCGCTGCGACAAGCTCGTGCTCGGCGCGCTCCAGGCCACGACGGACCTGTATCTTGCCAACGCGCACGAAAAGGAAATCCCCATCCTCGCCCTCATGCGAATTCCTTTGCATGATCTCCGCGCCCGCGCCGAACGTATCCTCACCGCGCTGTCCGACTTGCCTATCGCGGTCCACATCGGCGCAGCCCGCGCGAAGATCGGCGGCGGCACCCTTCCGCGCGCGGAGTTGGAATCCGTCACGCTGGACTTCCGCCCGCCGCCCGGCGTGTCGCTGGCGGAGTTCGCCGCCCGTCTGCGTGTGGGCACGCCGCCAGTGGTCGGCTACGTATCCGGCGAGCGTTACCGGATCGACCTGAGAACCGTTTTCCCGCGCCAGGACGATGCGCTCGCCAAGTCACTCCGCGTCGTCTCCAGCCATCTTTCCATCCCATGAACCGCCGCCGTTTCCTCGCTTCCACCATTACCGCTTCGCTGGCCACGCCATCGTGGCGGGCTTTCGCCGCGGGCTCCTCGCCTTCGACAACCATCGTCGAGGGCTGGCGTCGGTTCGAGATCAAGACGCGGGTGACGCTGCCCGACGCTCCCGGCCCGGCGCAACTCTGGCTGCCGATGGCCCAGACTGTCAGCGGCTACCAGATCGCGCTCGGCGTGGACTGGATTGGCGGTGACCGGACGGAAACCGTTCACGATGCCCGCTACGGCGCTCCGATCTTGAAGGCGATTTGGAAGGACGGGGACTCCGCGTCGCGGTCGCTGACTTTGTCGCAAACGGTCGCCGCATGTGACCGCGCAGCCATCGAAACCAGCAACGCGCGAGATCACACCACTTTGGCTTCCCTGCTGCCGCTGACCGAAGCGGAACGGAAGTTCTGGACCGCCCCGACCGCCAGCACTCCGCTGGACGGTGTGGTGCTTGCCACGGCGGCGAAGATCACCACCGGCAAAACCGCCCCACGCGAACGCCTGCGCGCGATTTACGACTGGGTGGTGGACCATACCCACCGCGACCCCGATGTACCCGGTTGCGGCCGGGGCGACATCAGAGGGATGCTCGAGAGCGGCAAACTCGGCGGCAAGTGCGCCGACATCAATGGGGTGATGGTCGGACTCGCCCGGGCGGCCGGGTTTCCCGCGCGCGAGGTGTACGGCATCCGCGTTGCCCCGTCCCGTCAATTCCCATCGCTCGGGGCCAGCGGAGATGTTTCCAAGGCGCAACATTGCCGCGCGGAAGTTTTCCTCGACGGGGCGGGCTGGTTCCCGGTCGATCCCGGCGACGTGGCGAAGGCGATCCTCGCGGAGAAACTCGCGCCCGACAGTCCCAAGGTGCGTGGACTCCGAGACACCCTGTTCGGCAGTTGGGAGATGAACTGGATCGGCTACAACAGCGCCGCAGACATTGAACTGCCCGGCGGCGGCGGCCAAAAGCCGGGTTTTCCGTTCCTGATGTATCCATGCGCTTTCACTTCGGAAGGGGAATGCCCCTGTCTGGACCCGGCGAAATTCCGCTACGAGATCACCTCGCGCGAGATCACGGTCTGAACGTGTGGCCGACAAGCATTTCATCGTCGCCACGGCCGGGCACGTCGATCACGGCAAGAGCGCGCTCGTGCGTGCGCTCACCGGCACCGACCCCGACCGGCTGCCCGAGGAGAAGGCGCGTGGCATCACCATCGACCTCGGGTTCGCGCACCTCGTCCTGCCCGCCCCGACCGCGCCGGAAGTCGCCGGGCGGCTCGCGGGCGGCGCGTCGGCCGGGGAAACCTTCGACCTCGGACTGGTGGACGTGCCGGGACACGAGGACTTCGTCAAGAACATGGTCGCAGGCGTCAGCTCGGTGGATGTGGCGTTATTCGTCGTCGCGGCCGACGACGGCTGGATGCCGCAAACCGAGGAACACCTGCAAATCCTCGCCTATCTTGGGGTCAATCGCGCCGTCGTTGCGCTGACCAAAAGCGACCTCACCCCCGCGCCCAGCCTCGCCGTTGAAGAAGTCCGCGCGCACCTGCGCGGCACGCCGTTCGAGCACGCGCCGGTCGTCCCGACCTCCACGCTGACGGGCGACGGTTTCACCGAACTCCGCGACGCCCTCGCCGCCGTGCTCGCCGACGCGCCCCCGCCGCGCGACTCCGGCAAACCGCGCCTGCCGGTGGACCGCGTGTTTACCCTGCGCGGGGTCGGCACGATTGTCACCGGCACACTGACCGGCGGCAGCCTGCCGCGCGGAGCGGAAATCGTCGCGCAACCCTCCGGCCGCACGGGGCACATCCGCAGCGTGCAGAGCCACGGCCGCGAACAGGACGCCGCCCGGCCCGGCACGCGCGCGGCGTTTAATTTGCCCGATCTCGCCACCGGAGATGGCGCGCTCACGCGTGGCGAGGTGGTGACCTTACCCGGATCGGGGAAAGCCTCGGCAGTGCTCGATGTGTGGCTCGCGCGTTTCGACCGCACGCCGGCCGGCGTGCGCCCCGGCGCGGCGTTGCGCGACGGGACCCACGTCCGGGTTCATCACGGCAGCGGGCATTGTCTGGCGCGGGTGCGTTTGTTGATACGCAAATCGCTGGAGCCGGGCGCGGAGGGGATCGCGCAGTTGCGTTGCGACGCGCCGTTGTTCGCGTTCGCGGGGGATCGGTTCGTGTTGCGCGATGGCGCGGGCCGCGCCACCCTCGCGGGCGGCGTCGTGCTCGATCCCGACGGCCATTCCCGCCGGTTCCGCACGCCGGCTCAGCGGCGTTTCCTGCAACGCGTCGCCGAGCATCCGCACGACCCCACCGAGGCCGTCGCCGCCACGCTTGAACGCGACCGCGCCGCGCCGACCGCCGCGCTGCTGGTCAAATCGGCATTCAGCGCGCACGAAATCGCCGAAGCCGTCGCCGCCCTGACCGCGCGCGGCGTCCTCGTGCAACCCGCCTCCGGGTTGGCTTCCGACGCCGCCTGGTGGAAAACCCTGCGCACCCGCGCGACCGGACAGATCGACGTCTGGCACGCCGCGCACCCCGAACAGATCGGCCTGCCCCTCGACCGCCTGCGTGCCGACCTGCGCCGCGAACTCCCCCTGCCCGAACTCTTCGACGCCCTCGTCACCGCGCTCGTCCAAAACGGCGGCTGCGCGCAGGCCGGCAACGTCCTGCGTAAAAA
>CALMVM010000221.1:0-13414 GCA_937873255.1 uncultured Verrucomicrobiota bacterium
TTTCCAGCGTGTCCTCCACGATGGCCATCGACTCCGCGTCGGTCACGCGCAATCCGTTGACGAAGTGCGCCTTGATGCCCGCCTCGCGCATGCGGGTGGTGATCGCTTTGCCGCCGCCGTGGACGATCACGGGATTGATGCCGACCGCCTCCAGGAACACCACGTCGCGCAAGGTCCGCTCGACGAGGTGTTCGTCTTCCATCGCGCTGCCGCCGTACTTGATGACGAACGTTTTGTCGCGGAACTCCTGGATGAACGGCAAGGCATCGAGCAGGACTTCGGCTTTCTGGATTTCCGTTTCGTTGCTCATCTCGCGTGCGCGCAAAAAGGGACGCGGTCGAGGCCGTCCCCGGCAGGACGTGAATGGAGATGAAAACCGCCGGGGAAGCAAGCGCCATCTGCCGGAAATCGGCGGCCGCGCGCGGCGGGTCAGTCTCCCTTGTTGAAACGCACGTACTCGGGCGTGAGGTCAGTCGTGTACACAATGTATTCCGCCGCGCCGAGCCCGAGGTGAATATGGACGGCAAACCTCCGCCCCCGGACGATCTCTTGGAGTTTGGCCACGGGGGTCTTGGCGGCGGCCACGCCGGCTTTCACGGCGATCAGGCCGTTGTAATAAATGTCGATCATCTCCTCGCGGACGGCCGCCGTGCTGTAGCCGAGTGCGTCCATGATCCGACCCCAGTTCGGGTCGCCGCCAAACCACGCGCATTTGACCAGCGACGAATTGGCGACGGCCTCCGCCGCCTTGCGCGCGTCCTGGAAAGTCAGCGCGCCGCTGACCTGCACCTCCACGAACCGGCTGACCCCCTCGCCGTCCTCGACGATCATCTTGGCGAGTTGGAGCGTGACGTGGTTGAGCGCGCGCTGAAAGCACGCGAAATCCTCGCCCCCCGCAGCCAGCGGCGCATCGGCGACACGGCCATTGGCGAGCAGGATGACCGTGTCGTTGGTGCTCATGTCGCCGTCGACCGTGATGCGGTTGAAACTCTGTTCGACCGCAACGCCGAGAGCACGCTGGAGGTCTTTCTTTTCGAGGGCGGCGTCGGTGCTGAGCACGCAGAGCATCGTCGCCATATTCGGATTGATCATCCCCGCGCCTTTGGCCATGCCGCCGATGGTGAACGCGCGGCCGTCAGCGAACGTTTCCCTGACGGCGCATTCCTTCGGGAACGTGTCGGAGGTCATGATGGCACGCGCGGCGCTTTTGCCGTTGGCGGCGTGGAGGGCGGCGGCGGCCTGTGCCGTGCCTTCCTCAATGCGTTCGATGGGCAGCGGCACGCCGATGCGGCCGGTCGAGCAGACCAACACCTGGCGTTCGCGCAACCCGAGGTGCCAGCCCACCGCGCGCGCCATGCGTTTGGCGTGTTCGATCCCCGGCAAGCCAGTGGCGGCGTTCGCGTTGCCGCTGTTGATCACCACGGCGCGGATGTCCCGCGTGCGCAGGTGCGCGGCGCTGACCTTCACCGGCGCGGCCTTGATCCGGTTGGTCGTGAACACCGCCGCCGCGACGGACGGAACCTCCGAGCAAACCAGCGCCAGGTCGGGCCTTTTGTTTTCGCCGTTCTTGATGCCGCAGCAAGCGGTGCCGGCGAGGAAGCCGGGCGCGGCGGTCACGCCTCCGGAAACCGTCTGGAAAGGATCGTCGGAAGACATCGGGCGGAACGGGCGATGGAAAACAACGGGCGTCCGGGCGTGCGACGCAGGGACGCACCGTAGCGGGAACCTGGACGCAGCGCGAGACGATTTTTCGAGAAAAAGTCGCGACGCCCATTGCCTCGTTGCCCAGGCCACCGACAAACTCAATCGCCTACAGCGCAGTGCCTTCCGGCCAACCCGCCATCAGGTTGAGGCACTGGATCGCCTGTCCGGCCGCGCCCTTCACCACGTTGTCCTCGGCGCTGAAAAGCAATAAACGCCCCGTGCGCGGGTCGTGACGCCAGGCCAGATCGATGAAATTCGTGCGCGCCACGTCGCGCGCTTGCGGGAAAACGCCGGGCGGCAACAGCCGCACGAATTCCTCGTTGCCGTACGCTTGACGCCAGCATTCGCCGACTGCCCCGGGGTCCGTGCCGGGCTGCGGCGTGGCGTAGATCGTCGTGACGATTCCCCGCGTGAGCGGAACGAGATGCGGAGTAAAACTGATGACCATCGCGCGGCCTGCGGCGAGACCCAATTCCTGCTCGATCTCGGAAAGGTGGCGGTGCTTCGGCGCGCCGTAGGGCTTCGCGTTTTCGTTGCACTCGGCGAACAGGAGGTCCACGTCGGCCTTGCGGCCCGCGCCGCTGACGCCGCTCATGCTGCTGACGAGGATTTGTGCGGGATCGATCAGGCCCGCTCGCAGCAACGGGATCAGGGGCACGAGGACGCTCGTGGGATAACACCCCGGCGCGGCCACGAGGCGCGCGTGGGCGATTTCATCCCGCCGCCCGGGGATCTCGGGCAGACCGTAGACGGCCTCCGGCAGAAATTGGGGGACAGGATGGTCGTGATCGTAGAATTCCCGGTAAACAGCGGCGTCCCGCAGGCGGAAGTCCGCGCTCAGGTCGATCACGCGCAAGCCTCCGTTCAGCAGCGGCGCGGCGAACTCGCTCGCCAGTCCGTGCGGCAGCGCGAGGACCGCAAACTTCGCCTCGGAACGGATGATCGCGTCAGCGTCCGGCGCGATGAAAGCGAGTGCTTCGTAAGCCATCCCTTCTTCACGGCGACGTTGGAAACGCGGATAAACCTCGTGCAATCGGCGGCCGGCGTGTTGACGCGAGGTGAGGCAGACGATTTCGACCCCCGGATGGACCAGGAGGCGTTCGAGCAGTTCTTCGCCGGCGTAGCCACTCGCGCCGACTACCGCGATTTTGTCTCTGGGCCGCATCGCCGCAACTTTAAGATGCTCGCCGCCGTTTGACAACGCCGCTCAGACCGCAGGCAGCGTGACGACCCGGCGGCGGTGCCGCTCATACACGCACACTTCCCCGATCCCGCACTGGTCCATCAACGCCGCGAGCCGGTCGTAGTTTTCCGCTTGCTGCACGTGCGAATGCGCGTCGGATGCCACCGTGAACGGCACGCCCAGTTCCTTCGCCAGCAAAATAATCTCCAGCGCTGGGTACTGCTCTCCGACCGGCTTGCGCCAGCCGGCCGTGGATAGCTCAATGGCGAGATCGCGTTCCTTGATGAACGTGAGCGTCTCGCGCGCCAGGTCCGCCGCCGGGGCGTTCGAGCGAAACCCGTGAATCTTGATCAGGTCCAGGTGCGACAAACAATCGACCAGGCTGGTCGCCGCCATTTCGCGCACCCGCCGGAAGTAACCCGCATAGATTTCGTCGATCTCCCGCCCCACGAACTGTCCCTCCTCCCCCACGCTGTCGAACATTCGCTCCGCGTCTAAGTAATGCACGGAGCCGAGCACGAAATCCAGCCGCTCCCAGTTTCGCTCGACCCATTCACGGCCCGCCTTGCCCGTGACGGGGTCGTTGTCGAGTTCGATGCCCGCGCGGATCTTGAGATCGGGATTGTTCTCGCGCAGCACGTCGAGCGCCGTGAAGTCGATCCCCTCGTGGTAACGGTCGTGGTCGGTGAACGCCACGTCGGTCAGCCCCCGCGCCCGCGCGGCGTCCGCCCACGGTTGCAGAAGCGCCTGGGTATACGGCTGCACCCGGTGCCCCTGGGGGTGCATGTGGTAATCGCTGAACAAGCGCATGATGGCGCACCCGCGAACGCTAGGGCTGCGGCACCAGAGCTTTGCTCGCGCGCAGTTCCTTGTCGTAGCCGACGAAGTACGCCTCCACGGTGTACGGCTTGCCGGCCTGCAAGTCGCGCGCCGAGACGGGTTCGTTGAATTCGAGGCGCTCCTGCGCGTTAACGAGCAAATAGCGGCTCTCGGAATTGAAGACGCGGTCGGTGCTCCACTTGCTGATGACCTTGCCGCTGTTGGGTTCGCGCAGCAGGATTTCGATGGTCTGGCCGGTCGGGAAGTTCAGGTGAACCGGCTGCTTGGAGGTGTTGCGCAAGATCACGGTGACATCGACCTGACGGACCTCGCCGAGTTTGAGCGGATCGGGCGACGTACGGATTTCGACCGCCAAACCCTGCGCGTTGGTCTTCAGATGGGTGGCCGCCGCCTCGGAAACGGCGGGGTCCTCCTTGTGGCGGCGAAACGGCAGGTGCGAGCAGGCCGGCAGACTGGCCAGGAGGGTGACGGCAAGGACAAAGACAACGGGCGGGGAAAAACGGCGGCGGTTCATCGGTCCATTGACTTAAAAGATTGGCTGCGAAGTTGCAAATCCTATTGGTCCCCTTGATACAAAGGACATGCGACGCCCCTTCCCCCGCTTTTTCGCCGCCGGCCTGTTTGCCGCGCTCGCTCTCGTGCTCGTCGCCGCGACCGCGCTCGCCTCCGGACGCAAAAAGCGGGACCCGTCCATCGCCATCCGCTTCCACGCGCAGGTGTTCGCGTTCGACCCGACCTTTACCGCGAAGGTCAAGGTCGGCAACCCGCCGCGCGAGATCGTCGTTGAAAAAATCCCGTCGGTCAGTGAACGCGACATCACCAGCTTCTACCCTTACCGTGCCGCCGACGGTTCATTCTCGGCGGTCCTGCAACTCGACCGGCATGGCTCCGCCACCCTGGAAAGCATCAGCGCCCAAAAGCTGGGCATGTCGCTGCTCGTCGCGGTGAACGGCCGCGCCGTCACGTCTCTGAAGGTCGACAAGCCGATCAGCGACGGCGTCATTTTCATCCCCTTCGGACTGACAGAGGCGGATATCCGCTCGATGGGAGCCTCCTTCAACATCATGGGCGAAACGCGTTCGGACTACGATTTGCGCCACGACTCGACGCCAGCGCCCGCGAACTCGCTGGATAATGGCGCGCTGCCGGTCCCCATCCCGCCCAAGCGCTGAGCCGACGAAAGGCGGCCGTTATTCCGGCGTGCTGGCGGACGGGGTGCTTTCCTCGTAGGATGCCGCGCCGGGCTTGTCTGTTTTGGCCGGGTTGCCGTTGCCCAGCGCCGCGAACGGCCGGAAGGCCCGGCGGAGCATCGCGCTCATGCCGCTCTCGGAAGACACGAGTTCTTCTTCGCTTTCCTTGACCGCGCGTTCCCACACGGGAGAGAAGCCGGGCGCGTTCTGGTTGAGGATGCGGATGGCACGGTCGTAGACGGCCAGCATGCGCATTTCGTTGCGGCCGGGCTTGGTCTGCCAATCCTTGACGGCCACGCGCAGGTTTTCGTTCTGCTGCTTGAGAGCGTCCAATTCGGCGCGCATGGCGGTGTTGCCACGCGAGGTGATGTCCATCTGCGTGTTGAGGTGCTCGCGCAGACGCCGGACCTCGCGGCGGGCGTCGCGGCTTTTGTTCAAACCGGAAATCCACGTCAAAATCACCAGGATCAAGCCGACCGCCAAACCCCAGGTAAAGGGATGGTGGAGCGCCATCTGCGTGTATTCGTGGAGGCCGCTGGAAACCGCCGGTGTCGGCGAGGGCACCGGGGTCGGAGTCGCCTCCGCCTCGGCCAGAAACAACAGGGGTGACAGCGCCCGGAACGCGAGATCAATCATAACCATAGAAGGCGCTTCCTTAACGCCGAATGCAGCCGGCGTCCACCGGGAAACTCAGCACGAGGTCGGCAGGCGCGCGGCCAGTTTGACGCCGTGTTCGACCGCGCCCGCGACATGGCCGAGGCATTCCACCGCGCCGGCCGGCTTGCCCGGCAACGCGACGACCAGCGCGCGGTCTACCACTGCCGCCAGCGCGCGGGACAGGATCGCGTTGGGCGTCGCTTGCAGGGAACGCATCCGCATCGCCTCGCCGAAGCCGGGCAGTTCCACCCGCATGATCGCGCGGATCGCCTCGGGCGTCACGTCGCGCGGGGCGATGCCGGTGCCGCCGGTCGTCAGGATCAACCCGCAGCCCTGCGCCGCGAACGCCCGGATGCATTCCTGAATGCGCTGCGCATCGTCGGGAACGACCGCTTCCGCCGCGACGCTCCACCCGTATTTCCCCGCCGCCTCCCGCAACGCCGGGCCGCCGAGGTCGATGTATTCACCGGCCGCTGCCCGGTCGGACACCGTGACGATGCCGACGGTGATCGTCGCCTGTTTACTCACGGGACAGGTAACTTGGTTTTGCTTTCGAGGTTCACGTCGCCAATGCGCATCTGCTTGTCCACCGCCTTGCACATGTCGTAGATCGTCAACGCCGCCACGCTGACCGCCGTCAGCGCCTCCATTTCCGCGCCCGTGCGGCCAATCGTGCGGACCTCGCAACGGATCGCCACGCCATCCGCCCGCGTCTCGAAATCGACCTCGACGTGCTGGAGCAGGAGCGTGTGGCAAAGCGGGATCAACTCGGCGGTGCGTTTGGCGGCCTGAATGCCGGCGAGGCGGGCCGTGGCGAGGACGTTGCCCTTGGCGATGGCGTTTCGTTCGATCAACGCCAAGGTGGCTGGCAGCAGGGTGATCCTGCCGCTGGCGACCGCCACACGCAGTTCGTCGGGCTTGCGGGAAACGTCGACCATCCGCGCGTTGCCGTCGGCGGCGAGGTGCGTCAGGCCGCCGACGGGAGCATCGTTTTTGTCGGGACGATCCATCTCATCCACCGATGGCGACCATCTTCCGGTTGGGCTGGTAGTTTTCACGAAAATCGTGCTGCTTCGGCTTGCGCGCCACCACGTCGAGGAAAACCTGGCTCAATTCTTCGTCGCTCGCCCCGGCGCGGAGCGGCTCGCGGATATCGAACTCCAAAAACGAGCCCAGGCAGGGACGCAGCTTACCCTCGCAAGTCAGGCGCAGCTTGTTGCAATTCTCGCAGAAATGCAGGTTGGTCATCGCGCCGATGAAACCGATCCGTTGCGCCGAATCCGGCAATTGGTAATAGGACGCCGGACCGTTCGGGCGGAAATTCGGCGCGGGCGCGAGTGCGCCGTAGTGTTTCTCGATGCTCCGTCTCGCCTCGGCGATGGGCAGGAAATTCGCGTCGCTCAAAACGTCGGTGGTGCTCACCGGCATCAGTTCGATGAAACGCAGCAGCACGTTTTTGCGCGCGGCGAATTCGATGAGCGGAATCAATTGGTCCTCGTTGCGGCCGCGCATGAGGACACAGTTGAGCTTGATCTGATCCGGCCCGAACCCGGCCGCGCGCGCCGCGTCAATGCCAGCGAGGGTCTGCGGCAGAAAATCCCGCCCGGTGGTGCGGGCGTAATCGGCTCGGTCCAGCGTGTCGAGCGAGATATTGATCGTGCGGACATTCCGCGCGCGCAGGCACTCGGCCATGCTGCGACCATCCTGACCCGGCACGGGCCTGGCGAGGAGCGATCCGTTCGTGGAAACCCCGAGGTCACGCAGAGTGGGGATTTCCGAGAGCAAATCGAAAAAGCGCAGCACATCCCGCCGGGTCAGCGGTTCACCGCCGGTTACGCGCAGCTTGCTGACGCCTAGGGTGGCTGCCACGCGCACGATCCGGGCGAGTTCTTCGTAGGAGAGGATTTCGTTGTGCGGGAGCCATTCCTGCAACTCCTGTGGCATGCAATACAGGCAACGCTCGTTGCAGCGATCCGTGATCGACACCCGCAGGTAGCTGATGAGGTGTCCGAACGGATCTTGCACGCCGCCACTCTACGACGGACGCCCCGGGATTCAAGGCAGGTGCGTCGAAAGCGGGCGTTTTCGAGGACCTCGAACCCGTTGGCGGGACCGACTCCTGCTGCCGGAAAGGTCCTCAGAGTTTGGTCGTTGACGAAATGGCTACTTTTTCCGTAATCTGCCGCCGCTTGATCCGATGACTATCCGCCCTCTTCTGGTTTTGTGCGGAGCCATCGCCATGATCTCGCTGGCCGGTTGTGACACGCCCGCAACCCGTGCCCGCAGGGACGCCGCCGGCTTCGGGAAACTCTCGGCGGCCGACCGGACGACCGTGCTAGCCGGGAAGGTGCGCCCGGGCATGACGAAAGAGGCGGTCTACATCGCGTGGGGCGAACCGGACCGCAAACAAACGTCCGCCGACGGCAAGGAAGCGACCGAAAGCTGGTTTTACCGGCGGCAGTTGACCTTGAAGCCGGCGATGGACTCGTTCGACCGCTGGCTGCCGGGCAGTGGAGTGTTCGGGCCGACGGTCCCGCTCTCGTTGCGCGCGGGGTTCGGTTTCGGTGGGATCGGCAACGAGGGCGCGCTCCAGACGCAGCCGCATCTGCTCATCACCGACGACACGGCGAAGCGCGCGGATTTCACGGCGGGCAGGCTGTCGGCGTACGATCTGTTTCAAGCGGGACTTGCCCCGGCGCGTTGACCGCCCGGCGGGGTCGGGGTAGATTCGCGGCATCCCCGCGCAAGGCGGGGACGTTTCACCTTTCGCTTTGGCTCACCGCTCCTTCGCCGCATTTCTGGACGTGCTCGAAAAAGCGGGCGAACTGCGCCGCATCGCCTCCCCGGTAGCCACCGAAATGGAAATCACCGAGATCGCCGACCGCGAGATGAAATCGCCCGGCGGCGGCAAGGCGCTCCTCTTCGAGCGGCCCACGATTGACGGCAAGCCTTCGCGGTTCCCGCTGGCGATCAACACGATGGGCTCCGAGCGGCGCATGGCCCTCGCCCTCGGCGTCGGTTCCGTGGACGACCTCGCGCACCAGATGGGGCTCATCCTCAAAGCTAAACCGCCGACCAATTTCAGGCAGGGTTGGGACCTACTCAAACAAGGCGTCGATCTCCTACACGCGCGGCCGAAGCGGGTCCGCAGCGGCCCGTGCAAGGATGTGGTCACGCGCTTCGACGCCACACCGGCCGGCGACCTGTCACTGGACGACCTGCCGATCCTCAAATGCTGGCCGCAGGATGGCGGCCGGTTCATCACCCTGCCCAACGTCTACACGCGCGACCCGGACACCGGCGAACGCAACTTGGGCATGTACCGCATGCAGGTGTATGACGGCCGCACAACCGGCATGCACTGGCAGGTCCACAAGGTCGGCGCGCGCCATGGGAAACGGTATTACGAACGCGGCGAACGCATGCCGGTGGCGGTCTGCCTGGGCGGCGATCCCGCTTATACGTTCTCCGCCACGGCACCGCTGCCGGATGGGCTCGACGAAATCCTATTCGCCGGGTTCGCGCGCAAAAAGTCGGTGGAACTCGTACGCTGCGAAACAGTCGATCTCGAAGTGCCCGCCGACTCGGATTTCGTGTTGGAGGGATACGTCCAGCCCGGTGAGGCCCGGCCGGAGGGACCGTTCGGCGACCATACCGGTTTTTACACGCCGGTGGACGACTATCCGGTGTTTCACCTCACAGCGATCACGCACCGCAAGGACGCCGTTTACCCGGCGACCATCGTGGGCGTGCCCCCGATGGAGGATTATTACATCGGCGACGCCAGCGTGCGGGTGTTCCTGCCGGTGATAAAGATGAATTTCCCCGAGATCGTGGACCTGACGCTGCCGCCCGAAGGCGTTTTCCATAACCTCGTTTTCGTGAGCATCCGCAAGCAGTACCCGCTGCAAGCCTACAAGATCATGCACGGCCTCTGGGGGATGGGGCAGATGATGTTCAGCAAATACATCGTCGTGGTGGACGAGGACTGCGACGTGCACAACACCAGCGAGGTTCTCTTCCGGCTCTGCGCGAACACCGACCCGCAACGCGACAGCACGTTCATCAAGAGTCCCTGCGACTCGCTCGACCACGCACCCACCGTGCCGAACATCGGCAGCCACATGGGCTTCGACGCCACCCGCAAGCTGCCCGGCGAGGGTTACACGCGTGGCTGGCCCG
The DNA here is from genome assembly GCA_937873255.1 of uncultured Verrucomicrobiota bacterium. Taxonomy (GTDB): domain Bacteria; phylum Verrucomicrobiota; class Verrucomicrobiia; order Chthoniobacterales; family SZAS-18; genus CAHJWO01. Next base: position 9,757 of record CALMVM010000221.1, read on the forward strand.
ACATGGTGAAAATGGACGCCGAAACCAAGGCGCGGGTGGACAGCCTTTTGCAACGGATCGTCGCGGGCAAACCGGCCTGAAGACGGTTCACAGCAACGGGGCGAGAGGGCGAAACAGGCTTTCGACCCAACGCTGGGTCCAGGGCCGTTTGCGGAACGTTTCCGGGTCGATGTGCAAGGACTCGCATTCGTAGTCGTGCCGCAGGACCGCCTCCAGTTCCGTCGCGGAGGCCGGGTCGTCGATGAGCACGTTCAACTCGAAATTCAGCCGCATCGACCGGATGTCGAAGTTGGCCGAACCCACCATCATCCATCGTCCGTCGAACGCGGCGACCTTGGCGTGGTTGATCCCCTTTTCGTACTCGTAAATCTGCACGCCGTAGTCGAGCAGTTCCTCGTAGTAACTGCGTCCGACCTGCACGAGGTAGGGATGGTCGGTCTTCGCTGAAATCAAGAGCCGCGTGTCCACGCCGCGCTGGGCGCAGAGTTTCATCGCGGTCAGCAACGGCTCGTTGGGCACGAAATACCCCGCCGTCAGCCAAGCGCGCTCACGCGCGGAGTTGAGCAGGGCGACAATCGACATCTGGATTGGGTCGGAGCGGTTGTCGGGCCCGTCGGCGAGCACCTGCACGACGCGACGCGCCGGCAGCGCGCTGACGGGGTAATAAACGTCGTCGGTCAGCTTCTCGTCGGTGGCGTAGAACCAGTCGTCGGCGAATGTCCGCTGCACCGTCGTCGCCACCTGTCCGCGCATGCGCACCTGCACGTCGCGCCATGAACCCGCAACGGGGTCTTCGCCCATGTATTCGCGGCCAATGTTCATCCCGCCGACGAACGCCGTCTCGCCGTCGATCACCTGGATCTTGCGGTGGTTGCGCAGGTTGAAGATCCAGCGGTTTTGCAGTGGATTGACGGTGCGAAACCACGCGAACTTCCCGCCGCGCTTTTTCAATGGCTCAAAAAACGACTCGCGCGTGCCGACGCAGCCCAACCAATCGCAAAGGAGGCGCACCTCGACTCCCCGCCCCGCCGCGTCGGCCAGCGCCTCGACCAATTCGAGTCCGTAGCGGTCGGCGCGGAAGATGTAAAACTCGACGTGGATGTGGTGCCGCGCCGCGCGCACGGCCTCCAGCAAGGCCGGGTAGAATGCCGGCGCGTCCACGAGCAGTTGCACCTCCGCCGTGGCCGACGAAACGGCGTCGTTGATGTTCGACAGCAGGGTGGCAAAAGACCGCTCCTCGTCGCCCAGCGACTTCAACAGCGTTTCCACCGAAGGCAGCACGGTCTCGCGCTGCTGGCGTGGAACGTCTTCGGCGTCAATTTCCTCGCGCTTGCGCAAATGTTTGCGCGCGAGGTGCGTGCTCCCGAAAAGAAAATACGCCAGCGGCCCGAGCCACGGGATAAAGATGCACACCCAGATCCAATTCAGGGTCGAGACGGGCGGTTTATTCGCTCGCAAGACCACTGGCACCATGATCCAGGACAACACATAACCCGCAACGACGACGACCTCCCAAAGCATCGCTCCTCCCCTCGCCGCGCGGCCGGCGGAAAGCAATCAGGGATTAATGAACAAGCGGTTGCAACTCGGGTCGCGCACGCGCGCACCGTGAGGGATGCCGGTCACATCGATCTCGTGGTAGGGAGCATACGGACTGAGTACGATGCCGCGCCGTTCCGTCTTGCTCGCCTCGGGATAGCCGCCGGACGGGGCCGGTCCGTACGCGCCCTCGTCGGAATGCTCAACCGCGCTGCCGATCAGCGCGCCCGTTAAGGCACCGAGGGCGGAGCCGGTGACCGCCCCGCCCACGCGGTTGGTTGCCAACCCGCCGATCAGGGCACCACCGGCCGCCCCGGACGCCGCGCCGAGACCGGTCGGCGAATCGCAGGACGTGAGGCCGAGGGCCGAAAACAACAGCAAACCCATCGCCGGAGGGAGGACGCGCAGCTTGAGCATGACCCAATTTCCTCCCGAAGCGCCCGGGCGTCAAACGGACCGGCACGCGAGCCTTCCCGCGCACGGGGCGTCACAGCCAGCGCGTGCGCAACGCTGTGATGAACAACGTCCACAGTTTGCGCGGCTTGCTCAGCCGGTGGCGTCGGGTGAAAACCTCGTAGCGGTCGCGCCGGATTTTCTGGAGCAATTTCCAATAAATCTCGCGCATGATCTCCGCCGCCACCATCGAACGCCGGTCGCGCGCGGTGAGGTTTGCTCGCGCCGATTGATAAAATTCCTCGGCCCGCGCCGCCTCGAATTTCATCAACGCCCGGAACCGCGCGTCGTACACCCGCGCACGCAGGTCCGCCGACGTGTACCCGAAACGCTCCAAATCCTCGGTCGGCAGATAAACCCGGCCACCGTTGTCCAGATCAACGCCGACATCGCGGATGATGTTCGTCAATTGAAGCGCCATCCCCAGGTCGAGGGCGTATTGCCGGCAGGAAGGGTCCCGGTAGCCGAAAATCTCGATGCTGACCAACCCGACCACGCTCGCCACCCGGTGACAATAGATGCGCAGTTGCTCGAAGGTTTGGTACTGCCGGCCGCCCACGTCCATTTCCACCCCGGCGATGATTTCCAGCAGATGCTCGGCGGGGATCGGATACCGGGCCATCAGCCCGTGGAGTTGATCGATGAGTAGGGCTCCATCGCCGTCCGCGCGCAGGGGCGGCGGATTCGTCAAGACGGACCGCCACGCGTTGAGCAGTTCGGCTTTGTCCTCGGGCGGCAAGGTGTCGGTGTCAGCGATGTCGTCCACGAGCCGGCAGAACGTGTAAAACACGTCCATGTCGCGCCGTTTGGCCTTTGGCAGGCAGAGAAACGCGAGGGCGAGGTTCGACTGGCCCGAGAAATCCGCCGCGCGCGCCCGCGCCGGATGCCACCCCGCCGTTTTGGGGAGGTCTTCGGCAATGGAGGTGCGCGGATTCATCGAAAAGGGGGCAACGAGCGGTCAGTGTATGCCGGTTGTCAAAAGGCGACCAGTTCGTCCGAATCCGCGCGGTCGGATTCACAACGTTTGTAGAGGCAGACCCAACTGGCCAACAGCCAGCTCGCCAGGCTCGTCCACAACAATGGGTAAACCAGCAGCGTCCACCCCACCGCCGGCCAGGTCCACTGGCCGAGCGCCTGCACGAAAAACGCGTTCGCCGCCGCCAATGCGAAAAAATGCAGGACGGAAACCGCCCCCAGCCAGCCGACGTACATGCCGTAACGGCGCAGCAGCCGCAAATGGCCGGCGGCGGCTTGGCGTAGCGTTTCATTGTGGAAAATCAGGAGGATTTGCACCGAACAGAAAGCCAGCAGCACCACGGCGAGCAGCCACCGCGTGCCCTGCACGGTCGGCTCGATCCACGCGCGGCGTTCGAGCCCCTGAAAGCGTGCGACGATCAAAGGCAGCGTAATCCCGAGCGTGCTGATCCCCATGACTACCACCGCCCATCGCACGACGAACACACACCGCCGCAACGCGAGGCGCCGCACCCGGTCGAAATCGAACGTGATCCCGCGCACCCACACGAAGCACAGCAGGATCAGATAGACCTGCACCCCGACGCCGAGCAGGTACTCGAACAGGAACGCAAACGCGTTGATGACCTCCCCCCACCGCAGCAGCGTCGAATCGCCGACGCACGCGTCCGGGTTCGTCAAGCCGGAGAAC
>CALMVM010000221.1:13424-16253 GCA_937873255.1 uncultured Verrucomicrobiota bacterium
CCACCGACGCCGAATCGCCGGCGCAACCCCCGGTAGACCACTGCCTGATAGCCCCGCCAATTGACGAGAAAACACAGCGCCCCCAACACCGACAACGGGAACGGCCGGACCACGTAGTTGAACACCGCCGCCGTCCCTTCGAGCGACGGGAGCCAGCACAGTGCGAAAACGTGGTTCCAGACCGTCGGCTGCCACCCGGTCCAGGGCGCAACCATCGGAGGGTTGTCAGGCAGGCTCCGGCATTCGTAGAAACGCATCCATACCGTGAACGCGCTGTAACACAGACTGAATACCACCGGCACCGCCCAGATTTGCTTGTACCGCAGCAGGCACCGCAGTCCGTCGCGCAGGCTCGGCCGGGCGGGGTTGACGGTCATCACCACGGCGTAGCCCGCAACCGCGCCCGCCGTCAGCAGCACCACGCGGCGGGTTTCGGCGTCCATCCCGGTTGCGACGAAATGTCGTCCTCTAAACCCTACCCGACTGCGGGTCGCTCAATGAATCGGCCCCCAATGCCACGTGAAGGGGTAATACACGAACAGCCCCCGGCCGACGACGTTGCGCGCGGGCACGACGCCCCAGGCTCGGCTGTCGGAACTGTTGTAGCTATTGTCACCCATCGCAAAATAACTCTCGGCCGGCACGGTGAACGTGTCTCCCGACGATGTGAGGTAACGACCAATCGTATTCGAGTAGCCTCGATAGCCGTCTTTCGCGGCCATCACGCGCTCGAAATATTTGCCTTTGGCGAGCGACCCATTGATGAACAACTGCGGATGGGCGACCCGCAAAGTATCCCCGGGCAAGCCGGCGAGACGCTTGATGTAGTATTCGGATTTGACGTTCGTGTCCATGTCCGGCCGGCGGGTGCCGAGGATTCCGGCCGTGCTGAAGACGAACACATCTTCCGCGCGGGGGAAGCGGAAGTTGTACGTGAACTTATCCACGAACACTTGGTCGCCCGCGCTCACGTAACCGTGCACGATGGATTCGCCCTTTTTGAGCGTCCGACCCTCGTAAAGTTCAAACGAATCCGCCTGGCCGGGACTCATTTTTTCTTTCGGCACATAAACGTCGTAGCGCCTTCCGCTCGCGCACGAGATCCGGGTGTAGTTGAGAAATCCCAGGTGTTTGATCGGCTCCAGCCTGACGATCTTATCGTCCTGCTCCGACACGGCATCCGCGTAGGTCCTGCCCAGCCAGAGATACTGGAGCGCGCGCGTGAAAAAACCGGGCAGCTTTTCCTGCGGATCGACGCTGACCGCGATGATGCCGTTGAGCGTCGGCTGCATCGAGCCGGTCGGAATCTTGAAGGGCTGGAGGAAATACGCGCGGATGCCGATGGCGAGGACCAGCGCGACGAGGATCACCTCGCAATTTTCCCGCATCCCGGCGTCGGGCTGCGCGGGTTGGACCTTGCTGAAATTCTTGTCGATGCGCTCGACCATGTCCTCGACCTGCTGGCGGTCCGCCCCCTTTTCGTTGCGGACCGTTTGCTCCAGTTCGGTGATCTGAGACGAGTAATCCTCGAACTGGGCGTCGGTCAGCAAGTCGCGCCGCCGATGAAGCAGCTTGCGGGCGTTGCGGGCCATCAGATCGGCTTCCTTGAGGTGGCCCGGGCGAAAGAACGTGGACAACATGGTGCGAGGACTTTGGGAGATGAACTGGAAACCGGGAGATCAGCCCGCCTTGAGCACTTCGATGAACGCTTCCTGCGGGATGTTGACCTTGCCAATACTTTTCATGCGCTTTTTGCCTTCCTTCTGCTTTTCGAGCAGTTTCCTTTTGCGCGAAATGTCGCCGCCGTAGCACTTGGCCGTCACATCCTTGCGCGAGGCACTCACGCTCTCGCGGGCGATGATCTTGCCGCCGATGGCCGCCTGGATGGCCACCTGGTAGAGCTGCGTCGGGATCACTTCTTTGAGCTTCGCCGCCAACTGCCGGCCCCGCCCCTCGGCTTTGTCGCGGTGCACGATGCTCGAAAACGCGTCTACCGGCTCGCCGTTCACGAGGATGTCGAGCTTCACGAGCTTGTCCGCGCGGTGCCCGGCGTGTTCGTAGTCCATCGAACCGTACCCACGCGTGATGCTCTTGATCTTGTCGTTGAAGTCCACCAGGATTTCGCTCAAGGGCAGCACGGTGGAGAGCATCACCCGGCGCGAATCGAGAGTCTCGGTGTGGTCGAGCACGCCGCGCTTATCCATGATGAGCTGCATGATGGGCGAGATGTACTCGTTGGGCACCATGATGAAGCACTTCACGATGGGCTCGCGGATTTCCAGGATCACGCTCGGGTCGGGCAAAAACTCCGGGTTGTCCACCTGCAACACCTCGCCGTTTGTCTTCTCGACCTCGTAGATCACCGACGGATACGTGGCGATGATGTCCATGTCGTACTCGCGCCGCAACCGCTCCAGAATGATTTCCATGTGCAGCAACCCCAGGAATCCACAACGAAACCCGAACCCCAGCGCTACCGAACTCTCCGCTTGGAAATTGAACGAAGAGTCGTTGAGCTGCAGCCTCCCCATCGCGGCTTTGAGCGCCTCGAAATCCGCCGTGTTGATCGGGTAAATCCCGCTGAAGACCATCGGTTGGATTTCCTGAAATCCCGGCAACGGCTCGGTCGCCGGATGGTGCGTACCCGTCAGCGTGTCGCCGATTTTGATTTCGGCGGAGGCCTTGATATTGGCAATCACGTAACCCGTGTCGCCGGCCTCGAGTTGAGGCATCGCCCTCATCTTCGGCGTGAAAACTCCCACTTCCTTCACGTCGTAGGGCCGGTTGTTGCTCATCATCTTGACGCCGTCGCCGAGCTTGAGCACGCCG
>CALMVM010000221.1:16263-16913 GCA_937873255.1 uncultured Verrucomicrobiota bacterium
CACGCCGCTCATCACACGCACGTACGTCACCACGCCCCGGTACGAATCGAACGTCGAGTCGAACACCAGCGCGCGCACCTTGTCGTCGTCCCACTGCTTGGGCGGCGGGATGCGTGCGATGACCGCCTCCAGGATGTCCTCAATGCCGATGCCCGCCTTGGCGCTGGCCAGGATCGCCTCCTCGGCCGGGATCGAAAGAATCTCTTCCAACTGCCGCTTGACCGAAGGGATGTCCGAGTTCGGCAAATCGATCTTGTTGATGACAGGAACAATCGTCAGCCCCTGCTTGTTGGCGAGGTGGACGGTCGCCACGGTCTGCGCTTCCACACCTTGCGCCGCGTCGACGATGACCAGCGCCCCCTCGCAAGCCGCCAGCGAACGCGACACCTCGTAGGCAAAATCGACGTGCCCCGGGGTATCCAGCAGGTTCAGTTTATAAATGTTCCCGTCCTTGGCCCGGTACTGCATGGCGACCGGGTGCATCTTGATGGTGATGCCACGTTCGCGCTCCAGGTCCATGGAGTCGAGGTGCTGTTCCTGCGCTTCGCGGTCGGCGACGGTGCCCGTTACCTGCAACAACCGGTCGGAGAGCGTGGTCTTCCCGTGGTCGATGTGGGCAATAATGCAGAAGTTACGGGTCAGGCTGGGGT
>CALMVM010000222.1 GCA_937873255.1 uncultured Verrucomicrobiota bacterium
GGACCAGCGCGCGGGCGTAAAACGATCGGCACGGGCCCGTAGCCCCATCCCTACCTTGATTGGAACGCCGCTGAAGCGGCGAGTTTCACCTCGCATCGTGCGCCCCCTCCTTGGCCTCGTGGGAAACGCCCCCGCCGCGCGGTTGTTCCTGTTTGTCTTCCTGGATGTTCTTGCGCGGGTCGTTCGCGGGATTACCCAGGAGCGTCTCGCCGACGAGCGTCGCGCCGGGCATCGCCGGGTTCGGATTGCGCAGGCGCGCCTGATAACTCACGCGCGGACGCACGTTGAGGTATTCAAGCATCTTATAGTCGCGGTCCTGTTCCTTGACCTTGGAAACCTTGCTCTCGGGGTCCTTGACGTTGCCGAACACAATCGCCCCCGCCGGGCAGACCTGCGCGCAGGCCGTCGTGAACGAATCGCGCGGCACCTCCGTGTTCGCCGAATCGCGCGCGACCTGGAGCTGGCCGATCTTGGCTTCCTCGATGCGCTGCACGCAGAAGGTACACTTCTCCATGACGCCGCGCATGCGCACGGTCACGTTCGGGTTCTTGGAGAGCTTCTTGATCTCATCCATCCCGTTCTTGCCGAACGGTCCGAGGTACGCCTGCGACTTGCCCTTCCACGGGCCGCTCTCGATGGGCTCGATGCTGCGCTCGTTGTAGTTGAAGAAATTAAATCGCCGCACCTTGTACGGGCAGTTGTTGGAACAATACCGCGTGCCGATGCAGCGGTTGTAGGCCATCGCGTTGAGACCCTCTTCCGTGTGGATCGTCGCGTTGACCGGGCAGACCGTCTCGCACGGAGCGTTCTCGCAATGGTGGCAGGTGACGGGCTGCGTCAAAATCTGCGGGTCGTCGGAGAGCGTCGGGTCGAACGCCGGGTCGGTCTCGCTCCGGCCACCGTTGGGGTCGTTCTGCTTGGCACTGTCCTTCGTGCTGACGCCCGGTTCCTCCGGCGACGCCGTGCCCTCGACCGTCGAATAATAACGGTCGATGCGAATCCAGTGCATCGCGCGACCGCGCTCCACCTGGTCCTTGCCGACGACGGGGATGTTGTTCTCCGCCTGACAGGCCACGACGCACGCGTTGCAACCCGTGCAGGTGTTCAGGTCAATCGCCATGCCCCATTGGTGCTGCGACTCCAGCGGTGGGTTGCGATACAGCGAGACGTTCGGCGGGATGTGGGCGTCCATGCCCATCAACTGCACGAAGCTCTTGCCTTCCTTGAAATTGCTGCCCGCGTTCTGGCGGTACACGTCGATGGGCAACTCGCGCACGAGGTTGCGCCCTTCCATCGCCTGATGCTGCTGGGTCGTGACGAGGTGGTACGTTTCGCCGGTCTTCTTGATCTTTGCGCCGGTGGCGAAATACGTCGTCTTGTCCGTGCGCAACGGGTACGCGTCGAAACCGGTGTTGCGCCCGACGCGTCCGGTGTGCGTGCGCCCGTAGCCGAGCGCGACCGTGACCGAATTATCCGCGTGGCCGGGCGAGAGCAGCACGGCCCCCTTCATCTTGCGTCCGCCGGGGATTTCGAGTTCCACCACGTCGGACACGGTGAAGTCGCCGTCCACGAACGCGCCGTTGCCGTACACGTTGAACGCCTGGTCATTGAGGCCGAGGCGCTTGGCGGTGCGCGGACTCATCAGCAGCGCGTTGTCCCAGCAAATCTTCGTGATGGGATGCGGCATCTCCTGCAACCAGCCGTTGTTGGAATAACGGCCGTCGTCCATCTTGTAGTCGCGCACGAGCACGACCTCCAGTTCGTCGGCGCTGGCGGCCGGCGCGGGAAGCTGGTCGTTGAAGTTCGCGTCGGCGTATTTCTTGACCGCGCCGATGTCGAAGTTAGCGGTCGCAGCCGGCTCCGCGAACGCCGTGTTGGGCACGAAGCCGTCGCGCAAAAACGCGTTCCAAGCGAGGTCCTCGCTGACGCCGGCAGCCGGTTTGTTGATGCCCTTCCACGTCTCGCGCACGAGGTCGGGTTTATCGTTGGGCGTGCCGCCGCCGAGCATGACCATCAAATCGAGATCGGTCAGCCCGCCGAACAACGGCAAGATCATCGGCTGGATGATGTTGTACGTGCCGTCGGCCGAACGCGCGTCGCCCCACTGTTCGAGGAAATGCGCCTGTGGAATGTGCCACGAGGCCAGCGCGCTCGTCTCGTCCTCGTAATAGCCGAGGCGCACGACGTTGGCGACCTTCTTCTGGACGTTGGGCCAGTCGAGGTTGGCAAGCGCGTTGTAGACGGGGTTGCCGCCGAAGATGAACAGGTTGTTGATCTTCTTGGCGTTGATGTCCTCGGCGAGCTTGGAAATCGAAAGCGGCTCGGCACCGGCGCGTTCGGGCGCGGCGACGGGGACCAGCGTGTGGCCGATGTTGTCGAGCGCGCCGTTGATCGCCTGCACGAGCGCGTGGACGACCGCCGGCTGGCGCGGCCCGGTAACCACGAGGCTCTTGCCCTTGTTCGCCAGCAAATCCTTGGCGACCTGGTTGAGCCACTCGTCGGACCCCTGGAACACCCCCACCCCGCTGTACGAACCGGCCAGCGCGTCGAGCGCGCCGCCGCCGATTTTCTTCGCCAGCGCCGCCGCGAACGCGCCGATGCGGCTGGCCTGGCAGCGCAGGCGGTGGTCCGCCATGCCGCCAGTGATCGTGAAACGGTTTTCCACGACGTAGAGCCGGTTCATCGAATCGGTCGCCTTGGCGACGCGGCGGCGGTTCGTGAAATCACGCGTGGCCTCGACGCCGCCCTCGTCCAGATCGAGGAAATCGCCGTCGAGCGAGAGCACCACATCGGCGCGGTCGAAACGCGGCATCAGCCGCAGACCGTTGCCGAACGCCGTGCGCGTGGCCTCGATCTCGTTGAAGGGCCGCAGCGGGTCATACAAATACCAGCCGAGTTGCGGGAACTGTTTCTTGAGTTCGCCCAGCAGCCGGTCGCGCGTGGGCGAGAAGGTTTCTTCGACGAGGATCGCCGTGTCCGCGCCGCCGTTGGCGAGCATGGTCTGGCGCAGGTCCTTGATGAAATCGGCGAACTTCGCCTGGTCGCTCGGCTGTCCGTTGTGGACGAACCCGCGCGAACGATCCGGGTCGTACAGATCGAGCAGCGCGCTCTGCGCGATGGGATCGGTCGCGCCGTTGCTGAGCGGATGGAGCGCGTTGCCTTCGAGCTTGATCGGACGGCCTTCCGTCGTCGTGGCGACGAGCGGCATCCCACCCCGGCGGCGGGGCATCGTCGTGGCGTAGAGAACCGTCTTGCCCGGGATCAGCCACTCGACCGACTTCGAGTAAGGCACCAGATAAGCCTCGGGACGGCGGCAGCCCGTCAGGCCGAAGCCCGCCAACGCCAGCGAACCGCCCATCAGCTTCAGGAAGGAGCGCCGCGAAACGTCGTCCCCTTCCATCTCGGCCGCCCCGGCCGGAAATTCCCGCTCCAGGAACCCTCGGAACTCCGGGGTGTCCTGCAACTCCCCGAGACTGCGCCAATACTTGCGGCCGGTCGGGTTGGGCTGCTCGGGCGGATGTTGGAAAACGGTTTTCATCGCAGACGACTTCAATGGAGCCGGTCAGGGCGGGAGAGTGTTATCGGTGGCAGCCAGCGCAGGTCACGGGCGGATTGACGTGCCACTTGTCCTTGAGTTCCTTGCCGAGGGTGTCCTGGGTGTAGGGTTTGCCGTCGGAGCCCTTGAGCGGGTTGCCGTCCTTGTCCTTGAGGTCTTCGACGCGCCAGTCCAGGTGCGTGATCTCGGCGAGCGGACGCAGGTTTTTCTCCGGGGCGCGGTGGCAGTTCAGACACCACGCCATGCCCTGCGGCTCGTGCTGCCAGACGACTTCCATCTCGTTGATCTTGCCGTGGCAGCTCACGCACGAAACACCGCGGTTGACGTGCGCGGAGTGGTTGAAATACGCGTAGTCGGGCAGCCGGTGGATGCGCACCCATTCGACGGGCTTGCCGCTCTGCCAGGAGTCGCGCACCGGCTGGAGCTTGGGGCTCTGGCCCTTGATGGCGGTGTGGCAGTTCATGCACGTCTGCGTCGAGGGGACGTTCGAGTGCTCGCTGACCTCCACGTAGCTGTGGCAATACCGGCAATCCATCCCGAGCTGCTGGACGTGGATCGTGTGCTGGAAGGGTACGGGCTGCGTGGGCTGGTAGCCGACGCGCGTGTACTTCGGCGTGAAGTAATACCAGATGCCGCAGACGACGGCGGTGCTGACCAGTCCGCCGAAGAAGATCGCCTTCGGCGCGAGCGTGTTGGTCCAGCGGGGAAAGAGGTTGGCCATGGGTGGTGATCCAGGGAACGGGTCAGCGGTGACTAGCGGACGGCGACCGCAGAGGGGATGCTAAAGAGACAGGGTCGGTTTGCAATCGATTTTGCTACGAAAAAAGCCGCCCGCGAGGATGTGGAGAAATGCGCTGCAAGCGAGAAGTTTAACGGGCGCTTGCGGCGCGCGAACGCAAAAACGGGCATGGACGGGTCGGGGCAAACCATGAGCGGAACCGCATCGTAGGGCCGCCCGCGCGGGGCCGTCAACGGCGGAAACGCGTATTTGTGAAAAATTTCACAAGCTCCCGCCGGGCCGGTCATCCAAGCGCAGCAGCACCCACTGATTTTTGCCTGTGTCCCGCGTTCTCTTGTCGCCAACGCGTGCGATTACGGTGGAGATGCGTCCCTGGCGGGATAATGCCTCGACAACATCCCTCACGTCCTCGTGACGGGCCAGCAGGTAGAGCGAGTGCCATGGCACGGCGTCAGGAGTCTGCACGTAGTCCGGCGAACGGCGCAGGTAAAAAAGAAACGGCAGAAAACCTGGCCGCAACACGGCGATGTTCCTTTTCTTGATAACAAGCGTCGTCTGAAGTTTCGCGCCGGCCTGATCGATAACCTCCGCCGCCTCAATGGCCTCTGCCGCTGGGCGCACGCTTTCGGTCCTTCGCAAAATCGGCACCGCACCGACGACATAAACCGCTGTAATGAGCGACATCGCCGCCGCGCTCGCCAGAGCCAGTGCGCCGACCTCCCGCCAATGGCCCAGGCGCTGGAACAGCCACATGGCCACGCCGGCGCATCCCGCACCGACCACCCACCGCCATGGCTCCCGGCTACTAAAGGCCACCGCCACCGGCGCGACGAGCATGACGAGCCACAAGCAAACCGCCACCGTCCGCGCCCACACGACCGGCAGCCACGCGGGCAATCGCCAGTCGCGCACGAGGGTAAGCGCGAGCAACGCGCTGGCGGGCGTCAGCAGCGGCAGCGTGTAGCGTGGCTGTCCGCCCGGCGCGAGACTGACCGCCAGGAAACACCCCGCCACCGCCCAACGCAGGCCGCGCGCGATGTTGTGGTCGAGGGCGGCGTCGGCGGTCTCGTCCGGCGCGGGCGACACCCGCCGGAACGCCAACGGCAGCAGGACCGTCCACGGCAGGTAATTGATGAGCCCGCGCGGGATGTTGAGC
>CALMVM010000223.1:0-2044 GCA_937873255.1 uncultured Verrucomicrobiota bacterium
ACAGAACTACAGCGAGACTCCAACCAATCCCTGTAACTACGCCCTATAATGTCTAGTGACTACCTGCCACGACGCACCAGTACGATTGGTCCGCACCTTGCGCATGGGTCCAACGGAATGGAAGTGAACAATGTTTTGAAGATGGGATACCGAAACAGACGCCTTCCTTGAAGCACTTCACGCCGCCTCCATGCATGAGGCAAGCAGACTCCGCCGATGCTCAGGCGGAAAATGACAAGCCGTAAGCGTAACCCATTGGCTGCACAGAGAAAATAGCAATTGTAAATCGGTTAATAAATAGCAAATAATTACAGGAGAATAACTTGTGATAAATCATTGGTCCTAATGAATTTTCTGTTCGACGGCAAATGACCCTTGTGTGTAAAAATGGCCCTTCCTTTGGTGTGCATTGCCTCCAATTCTATGCATCGCTCTTCTTCACCCTCGACGATCTCGGCTCTCTGGCGGGCTTGCCTGTTCAAAGCAGTTCTCGCGGTGTCATTGACAATCGCCTCGACGGTCCTTCTGGCTGACAGCCCGCGTTTCCAGGTCCGCAAGGCCGTGCGCGCCACCGATCTGTATGCTGCCGCACCCATCCAGCCGATGATCCTTTCCGGCATGAGCGATGCGGGCAGCTTGGCCGGTCACTACATCCATCATACCGCTGTGGTCGGCGGCCAGACGGTGGCCTACCCGCACGCCTTTGCCTGGGATGATACGGCCACCGTTTTGACTGACTTGAACAATGTGCTCGGGGCCAATAGCAGCATTGCCACTTGCATGAGCGGCGCGGGCGTGGTCGCTGGAGTCGTCTGGTTCAAGGATAAGGGAATAAGCAGCCAGCGTGGATTCGTCTGGCAGAACGGAGCGATGACCACTTTCCAGTCTCCGGGTGGGAGCAACATCGATACGGTCGTCGCAGTCAATGATTTTGGCCAAGTAGTCGGGACCTATTACGGAAGCGGCCCGTACAAACGGGCGTTTATTTGGAATGGTGCCAACTCCACGGATCTCGGTGACTTCGGTGATCCAAACAACTCCTTCGTCTGGCCGACCGCGATCAACAACGCAGGGCAAGTGGTAGGTACTCTTTACCTTGAAAACACTGCAGCCGGGGGGTCGTCTCCAACGGCCTTCCTTTGGGTTAATGGCAGCATGAGTGCACTGGACGCCAACAGCCGGTTTGGCGACACCGTGGCTGTTGGTATCAACGCTCAGGGAAAAACGGTCAGTGGATGTTTCTACGCCTCCGGTAACGGCATCGTGTCCAGTGGGTTGTATACGGATGCCTCCGATTCGCGGGATGTTGCCGGCCCTGGGAAAAAAACTGCCAGAATTACGGACCCGCTGCTAATCAATGATTTCGCACAGATTTTTGGGATTGGCGCTGCAATCAACAACAGTCGACATTTTCTTGAGTGGCAAGCTGGAGCGATGACGGATCTCGGCGCTGTGGTGCTGCCTTCAGGCACTACAGGCTTTACGGGCATCAAGATGAACTCCCTGGGGAGCGCCGTAGGGTTTGTGTCCGATGCCGACAATGAAACTCATGTCGTTTGGCGCTCGATCAGCGCGGCAGGCGGCGGCCTCCAGGACGTTGCTTTGATGCTGCCAAGCAGCATGGGTTACGTGGCGGACGGCACGACAGGCACCAGTGTACGGATCAACGAGGCAGGCCGGGTGGCATGTTCCGGCTATAGCCAAGGTAGTCCCGTGGTAATGTTGCTATTGCCCGACACGGACGGCGATGGCATGGCGGATGAATGGGAGACGGCTCACGGCCTTAATCCACTTGATCCGAACGATGCCTCCGCCGACCCGGATGGCGACGGATTGACTAATTTGCAGGAGTATCAGCAGGGCACCGATCCAAAAGATTACTATAATGGGGTAGCCCCTAGCTTGCTGGTTGCCGACGGTAACAATCAGCATCGCTCATCCGGCCCGGTCACTGACAGTGGATCTACCACTGTCCCCGCGCCGACAATCGCCGCGGGCACCTATCACTCCCTGGCCGTGGACGCCAACGGGGCCGTGTGGGCCT
>CALMVM010000223.1:2144-10450 GCA_937873255.1 uncultured Verrucomicrobiota bacterium
GGCCCCACGGGCACGCAGATCAGCCTGCTCAGCGCCGGCGGCAACCACTCGGTGGTCACCGCGAACTACCGCGGCGCTTCGCTTTTCTATGGCTGGGGCTCTGACTCCTACCGCGAATCAAGCGGTTATATCCCGGTCGGGCCCGGAGCCGCCGCGACCATCAATACCTCTATCCCGGTGCTCATCCACCTGCCTTCAGACACTGATCACGATGGCTTGGCGGACTGGCGAGAGTTTTTGTACGGCACCGATCCCACCAATCCAGACACCAATGGTGATGGCATCTGGGATGGCGTGGCTGTGGCGGCCGGGCTTGATCCCTTGGCCCCGCCACCGGCCTTGCCTCCGCCCGATCCGAACGATCACACTCCGCCTGTGATCACCATCACTTTTCCCACTGTCGGCGTCACACCGCTGTGATGTCCATTCGCAGAATTTTTTGATCGATTGATTTTCCTCCTACCTGTCATGAACCGTCTCGCACGCTTGTCATTCTGGATACTGCGCTCGATTTTGTGCTGGGGCTTGTCGCTCGCGCAGGGTTTGAGCCTCGCGGTGCTTTTTGCCACGCTGATCTTTCCGCCCCGTTACCTCTTAGCGGCGGCGTCTCCAAGCAATCCGCCGGCGGCATCGACGTCGGCCGCGCCAGTTCCCATCGCGCTGGCGCCTGCTCTGAGCGTCGCTTCCGAACCGCACGCCCTCGGAGCGCCTACCCGTCGGGGCCCGGTGGCCAAGGATAGATGGAACCCTCTGGCCAAGCGCCAACCCAATGAGAAGGGACTCTACAAGTCAGCGGTCAGCCTGCGCGCTCTGGATCTCAAGAAAGTACCGGGCGAAGCCGACCTGCGCATGGCCGGACAAATGGGCAGCCCGCTGACTCCCACCGCAGACGCGGAGCCGAGCAAGATTTCCGATCCCGTCAAGCGCAAGAAGCAGGAGGGCGACAACATGCTCTTCGGCCAAGCCATCCAGAAGTGGAACCAGCACGACTACAAGGGGGCCGTGGGGCTCTTCGCCAAGCATCGCATGACCTACGCCGACAGCCCGTGGGCGGGCGAGGCGGAACTGCACCTTGGCTGCGAGGCGCAGTTCACCGGCAACTGGGAGGAAGCCCGGGTGCATTTCGAACAGGTGCTAAGCGCCCTGCCCAAAGGCTCGGACATGTACCAGAAGGTCAAGCTGCGCCGTGCAGTACTGCACATGGACCAAGGCGAACTCGATTCAGCCACGAAAGCGTTTACCGAGATGCTCCAGAGCGAGACCGATTGGCAGCGGCGCACCTACGCGCAACGCTGGCTGCTGGATTTGAGCCACTTCAAGGCCAATCAGGTGGCCTTACGCACCTGCGGGTCCGACAGCATCGCTTACGTCCTCAAATCGCAGGGCAAGGATGATGTCGCGGCGAAGGTGGCGGGCATGACCGCGCCAGGCGAGCAGGGATTCAGCTTGCGCGAATTGACCGAGCTTGCCTCCAAAGTGGGACTGCCGGCCGTGGCGGTGCATGCCGACGGCAGTGATGATCTTGAGCGGTTGCCTACACCTTTCATTGCGCACTACCGCGACCAGCATTTTGTGGTGGTCAGGGGGTTGGCCGAAAATGGCGATGTGCAAATCTACGATCCGCGGCTTGAGCACGAAACGCGGCTCAGCGCCGAGTCGTTTCGTGGGCAATGGTCGGAATTGGCCGTTCTCTTTCAAGCCAAGCCCGAGGGGATTCAACTCGCCTCCAACAGCGATCTGGACGAACAGATGGGCGGTTGCTGCGGCATTCCCCGTTATCCGTCGGACCTGGGTGGAAACCCCGGCGGTTGCGGGATGCCTGGCTGGAGCGTCAATCCCGTTAACCTGAACGTTTGCGTGCAGGACACGCCGATGTGGCACGACAACCAGTTTGGCCCAGGAGTGGCCATCTCGGTGACGTACAACAGTCAGGACTCGCTCGTGCAGATGCGTCCGGTCGGCAACAAGTGGGTGCTCAACTATGCGAGCTACGCCATGGAGTCACCGGGCAACGAGCCGGCGGGTTCCGTGCTCATCGTCATGCCCGACGGACGTGGCGACATCTATCATCCCAACGGCAGCGGCGGATACAATCCGCCCGGTGGCGTGTTCAACACCCTCACTAAGTCGGCTACAACCGCCTACACCTACGACGTCGGGCTGCCGGACGGCACGACCTACCACTACGGCGTGCCGCCCGAGATGGGATCAGGTTCGTATTCCTCTCTGCTGCTCTCAATCACCGACCGCTACGGCAACGCTGTGACCGTCTCACACAATGCCGACGGCAGCATCTACCAGGTGACCGACCCGCTGAACCAGCACTGGACCTTCGCTTACAATGCTCAAGGTCATCTGGACCACGTCAGCGACCCATTTGGCCGGCAGGCCACGTTCAGCTACGACGCCAGTGGCAACCTGACCGGACAAACGGACATGGGCGGCGTAGCCTACGGCTACGTGTATGACGGGAACGTGGACATCACCTCGCTCCTCAAGCCCAGCGGTACGATCCAGTTCTACATCGAACCGGCCGATGGAACGAGCAACGGCAGCAACGCCTATCCGGCGTATGGAGCGACGATGTGGCAGAACTATCGCGTGACGGTCACCAGCCCTCAAGGCTACGCGGAGGAATTTTATTATAACGGCTACAGCCGCTACGGGTGGCACCGGGACCAGAACCAATTCCAGTCCCCCTTGCCTGCGCTGCAAGCGCCGAAGACCAGTTTTACATACAACCAGCCAAGCACCAGCAGCAAAGGCTTGCTCAACAAGGTGACCTACGCCGACGGCCACTACGTGCAATATGCTTACACCAACAGCAACAGCGCCGCCAATCTACAGCCTAGTCAAATCGTGCAGAGTGTGGTGTTGCCTTTGAACGGTGCCACAGCGGTAAACGAAACCGTCAACCTAACTTACAACGCCCAGGGACGGCTGCTTACCCGACAGGACGCGCGCACGTACACGACCTCCTACAAGTATACGCTCAACAACGTCGTCGGGAACAACGGGTTTGACCTCGCCACGGTCACCGATCCGCTCAACCACAATGTTCTGACCCTCGGGTACGACACGGCGCGCAACGTCAATAGCATCACGGACGCAACCAACCGCACAACCCAGTTCACCTTCAATGCGCTCGGTCAGCGCAACGGCGTGACTAACGCCGCGCAGCACGCGCTCACCTACAATTATAATACGATCCATCAGCTCACCAGCATCAGCCAGGGCAGCAACACGTTGCGCTCGCTAACATACGATGCGGTCGGGCGCCTGCAGTCTGACACCGACGCGGACGGCCAGACGCTTATCTATGAGTACGATGACCTGGACCGCGTCACGAAAATCATCTACCCAGATGGCTCGAACGAGCGCAACCACTACAGCTGCTGCTGGCTGGACAGTCAGACCGACCGCCTAGAGCGGACCACATCGTACATCAGGGATTACCGGGGCCGGCCCCTGGTCACCAAACAGGCGGATGGCACCCTGGTGCAAACGGTTTACGATCCTGTCGGCAACCTGATCGAATTAATCGACGGCAACAACCACCTCACCCAGTGGGTTTATGATGTCCGCAACCGGGTTGCCAACAAGGTCTACGCCGACAACAGCGCATATAGTTTCGTGTACGACGGCGTTGGCAACCTCAAAACCCGCACGGACGCCAAGAACGTCACGGTCAGCTACGCCTACGACCCGAACAACAACCTGACGGGTATCACGGCTCCAGGCTTGACGCCGATTACCTACGCCTACGACGAACGCAATTGGATGAACCAAATGACCGACGGCGTCGGCACGACGCTCTTCGGCTACGACTTGGCCGGGCGGCGCAACAGCGTCGCCGGCCCCTTGGACAACGACGCGGTCGCGCTGATCTACGATGCCATGGGCCGCGTCGGCAATCAGACCATCAACGGGCAGACGAGCACCTTTACCTACAACGACAGCCTGGATCGGCTGACAAGCTCCAACACCCCGATCGGCAATTTTACCTACGCGTATCGAACGGCGGTATCGCCCCAGCTTGCCTCCGTCAATTATCCCAACGGACAGACCACCACGCTCGCCTACTACGGGGCGGATAAGGACAATCGCCTTTCGCAGATCACCAACAGCACCTCGGGCGGAATACTCTCGCAGTTCGGCTACGAGTACGATGCCACCGGACAAATTAACAAATGGACCCAGCAGACGGGCGGCGGACACCCGCTCGCCTACCAGTTGCAGCAGGACGCGCTCGGCCAACTCACCGGAGCCACGGTGACAGACACCGTGACGAGCACCGTCACGCAGACCTACGGCTACGGGTACGACCACGCCGGCAACCGCTCCACCGGGCAAGCCGACGCAAACCTGAGCCTGGACGCGCACAATGATCTCAACCAACTCACCGGCCGGCAGGGCAACGGCGTGGGAGCCATCCCGTTCCGAGGCAAGGTAAACGAACCGTCCACGGTCACGGTCAACGGCACTCAGGTGCCGACGAAGGCGGATGGGAGCTTTGCCACGACCGTCGGCGTCACACCCGGCAATAACACCGTGACGGTCAGCGCCACCGACCGCAACAACAACACCGCCACCTGCAGCTATCAGGTCGCCGTGTCCGCCAGCGGCGACAACCGCACGCTTGTCTACGACGCTAACGGCAATTTGCAGGTGATGACCGCCTCCGGGCTGGCTACCACCTACGAGTGGGACGCCCTGGATCGGCTCACGGCCATCAATCAAGGCAGCAAACGCAGCGAGTTCACTTATGATGGGTCGCACCAACGCCGGCGGATCGTCGAGAAAGACGGCGGCACAGTGACCAGCGACAAGCACCTGACGTGGCTGGGGATGAGTCTGGTGGAGGAGCGGGACGTGGCCAACAACGTGACCAAGCGGTTCTTCGCCCAAGGCGAGCAGATCGGCGGGCACAACTACTATTACAGCCGTGATCACCTCGGCAGCGTGCGCGAAATGGTGGACGGCAACACACAAATGGTCAGCGCGCGCTACAACTATGATCTTTACGGGCTGCGCTCGGCCAACCAGATCACGGCCAACCCCGTGGAGGCAAGCTTCGGGTTCACCGGCCACTACTTCCATTCGCCTAGCGGCCTGCACCTGACCCTCTACCGCGCTTACGACGCGAACCTGGGAAAATGGCTCAGCCGCGATCCCCTCGGCGAGGCCGGCGGCATGAACCTGTACGGCTACGTGGGGGGCAACCCCATGAATTTACGAGACCCATTAGGGTTGTTTGACTTTGGTGGCTTCATGTCAGGTGTAGCAACGGGGATTGCTGGTTTCGGGATAGGAATGGCGGTCGGAGGGGCAATAATGCTTGCATTACCAGCTGCTGCAATACCTGTGGCGGCGGTGGGTTTAGCTGCGTGGGGTGGATTCGAACTCGGAAAAACGTTGTATGAAGCCGCAAGTGGGCAAGAGTGGGATGTTAGTGGAAATGGGCGTGCGTTGTGTGATAGAGAACAATCTGAGCGACTTGGCCAAGGACTTGTTGGGCTTGCAGGTTTGGGACTATTTGCATCACCATGGGGTCGTAACGGTGCTGGAACCGACAAGGCATTTATAGAGATGTCTCCAGCGCAAAGATTTCGTTACGAGAGTGGCATGACCACTGTATCGGGTTCTCTACGTGATTCTACAATGAATTTGCCACCGGCACAGCGAGGCTTAAACCCATTTCGTACATCGCCCTCCCAGTGGAGAAACACTGTCGGTACGGGAGCAACTCCTTTAGGTCGGCTGGCAAGTCCGGGTGGCACCGTGGGTTCACAAGTACTAGACCCGCTTTACGATTGAGAACGTATGTGGACTATTTATGATGTGATTGCAATATGCTTGTTGTATGTCGCAGGAGACAGAGCATGTTGCTTGCTAGGAAAATATTTAAACCAACCTCAATTAGCATCGTGGCGCATGTTGGCAGGCATGATATTTGCCATGCTATTAATAGGGTCAGCCCGAAGATTGATTAGATATATGATCAACTACTTATACAAAGATGATCATAACTTTCAAACCAAGTATCGCAAGAAGCGAGATGAGTGACGCAGTAATATGGGACAAATTGGGGGGTGTGGATCAGCGCTAGCGGCAGAACTGCGACAGGCTTAGACAACGCGATTTTCGGGATCAGAAACTCCTGGACCTACTTGGGAGCATATTTTGCTGGAGCAGGATCATATGGAGTAACTCAGGGCAATAGCCATTGAAGTATGAAAATTATATGCTTACAAAAGTTTGCAGACGAAGAACGCTCCTCACTCTTTGAAATAAGACAAGAGTCAAAGATATATACCAAAGACGATTACAAGCACGTATCGTCTTGCCCCCAAGGATTTTTTTCCTATGAACGGCTGGGCTTATTCCGACGTGTAAGGACGTTGATCACTGTATTTTCTGATGCCTGCAAATTGTTTATGGGAATCGGATCAGACTTATTCGATTTATCTGATGTCAATATTGTCGGCAAACGCAGCCGAGTCGGTTTTATTGCCAAAAAATTCGAACTTACTAGATGTGAACAGATTCTCTTCTCATGCTTATATTGGAATGGCAATACGGACCATTCTGGATTAGGTGGTGAAATTTTCGAGTATGTAGAACGAATAACAAAGAGCAAAGAGCAAAGAATTCAATTTCTGAAGATACTTAATGCTCTCCATACTGGAGAATTGTACAAAAATGGCATGAGTATATTTTCACTCACTAGGCAGGCATAATCGCAGTAAGGAGGGGATGTTTATCTCGAACGGTATACTTTGCATATCCAAAGGGGCGACCCGTAATTTTGCTGGGTCAAAGGATAATCACCCCTCCATGAAAAAACCGTACTCGATAACGATTTGCGAACAAGTGGGACTTATCTCTCTTGCTGGATTGATTGGCGGAGCGAGTGTTTTCCTATTCGTGATCGCCAACGACTGGAGACATTCTGATGTAAAAGATCTGATTTCGTACGTTAAGCTGTTGGAAATCGTGGTTGCGCCCTTCGCAACGTTAATTGCTATATGCATTGCATTTGTCCGTATTTTCAATATTTTTCACAACAAGTAACCGATCCCGGAGCAAGCTCCGGGGCATTGAGAATATGGTTTTAAAACACAGACCAGCAAAGTCGGGTAGTGGCGATTGATTAAAGGACAGATTCATCTTATCTGCGATGCTGTGCGATGGCACGAACATCTTCTTTGGCAGCAGAGGCCGCTCCGCGCTGCACGGCGTGCGGCAGCGAGCGCATTGTCAAAAACGGCAAGAACGTCTGCGGCCACCAGCAGTTTCGTTGTCGAGCTTGTGGGGTGAGCCGGGTGCTCGCGCCCAAGAGCCGCGAGACCGCGCCCGAGCGCAAGGCGGAAGTGCTCCGCGCCGTGGCCACCGAGCGACTGAGCCTGCGGGCGGCCCAGCGCGTCTTCGGCGTGGCGCGTGGCACGATCTCCAAGTGGCTCGAAAAAAAGCCGAAGCCCTCCCGCCGCTAAGCGACACGCTTTTGCCTGCCGAGGCGGGCGACGTGCTGGAGTTGGACGAACTTTGGAGCTTTGCCGGTTCCAAGGCCAACGCCCGCTGGGTTTGGATCGCGCTGTGCCGCCAGACGCGCCAGGTCGTCGCCTATTTCGTTGGTGACCGTTCGGCCGACGCGGCTCGTGCCTTGCGTGAGCGCATCCCGACAGCCTATCGCTGCCGCGCCACGCGCAGCGACTTCTGGCTGGCGTACAGCGAAGTCTTTCCCCGCCGCACCCACCGCTGCACCGGCAAGGGCGCGGGCGAAACCTGCTATGTCGAGCGTTGGAACTGCACTCTGCGCCAACGCCTGGGCCGTTTCGTACGAAAAACGCTCTCCTTCTCCAAATGCGACCGGATGCACGAACTGGCCCTGCGCTTGTTCATTCATCATCACAACCTGTCCTTTAATTAATCACCACCACCCAAAGTCGAAGCAAGCTTCGAGGTATCCGACCCAAAGGGAATGAAGCAATCATTCAGACATGGCTTCGCTTTTCGAGCCGAAGGATCGTAAGCGGAACGCCGACCTTTCAATTACCCACAAGTTTTCTGCGCTTGAGGGGACGGCTCCCACTCGGATTGTCGGTGCAAAACGATGATTTTTGCGGCAGAGCTTGGCGATGGCGGCTGGTAAGCAGGGCGGGCCCACCTCCAAAAACAAGCAACAAGGAACGGGCACGGACCCGGCGGCCCCCTCTTGGATTGATCAGGAAGCGGGGGAAGGTCACTTTGCCGCTGACGAGACCCACTTTTCCGAGCCACAGGGAGAGTTAGCCCGAGGCGTGTTT
>CALMVM010000224.1:0-4295 GCA_937873255.1 uncultured Verrucomicrobiota bacterium
CGCCACGGCGAACCGGTGCCGGGGGTGGAGGGAGCGTTCGCCAAGACCAGCCGGTACGACGCGCGCGGCACCTGGCTCGGGTCCACCTGGCTCGACGACGCCGGCCGACCGCAGGCGAACAAGGACGGGTTCGTGGAGCTGCGCCTCGGCTACGACGAGAAATGCAATCAGGTGACGCAGGCGTATTTCGATACGGCCGGGCAGCCGTGCCCGGGCGGGGACAAGACCCATCGCTGGGTCAAGACATACAACGCCCGCCGCGACTGCCTCCGCTGGGAGTTTTTCGACCCGCGCGATCACCTGATGATCGGCGTCGGCGGCTACGCGGCGACCGTCGTCGAATACGATCCGAGCGGTCGGGAGACGAGCAAAACGTTCCTCGGGGTGGACGGCAAGCCGGTCTCGCAGAGCACCGGTTGGGCGACGATCCGGCAGGCGTTCAATCCCAGCGGTCTGTTGCAGCGGACGGAATTTTACGATCCCGCCGGCCTGCCCGTCCTCTGCAACGGGGGATACTGCGCCGCTTCCTACGAATACGACGAGTCCGGAAGCATGCGGTCAAGCACGTGGACTGGTTTGCCCGGACTGACCGCCTACACCACGGACATCGAAACCTTCGTCGCCGGTGCCCGGCGCTCCGAGCGTTACCTCGACGCCGACGGCAACCTGGTGGATTCGTCGGGCGGCTACGCGCAGGTGAACGTGGAATACAACGAGGCGGCCGTCTTGCAGCGGTTGTCCTACCGGGACGCCCGCGGGCAGCCGGCCTACGGACCCTACGCCTCGGCCGGCGCGGAAGTCGTGACCGGCCCCGAGGTCGGCAGCCAGAGTTTGCAGTATTATGATATTGCCGGTGAACTGCTCCGCGACAACGACCACCACGGCACCCGGCCATTGCTGTACGTCAATTTCCTGCGCGCGGCGGACTGCGTGGCCGCCCGTAGCGGTCTGCGACCCGGTGACGTGATCTGGCAGGTGGGCGAGTTTTCGTTCCCGCAATCGGTGGAGGACGTGTGGGAGAAGTTCGACTACGATCATCCTGCCATGACCAAGATCACCACCGCATGGAGCGCCGCTTTGCGTCCGGGTCGGCCAGCCCCTGTGCGGGTGGTCGTCATCCGACAGGGACAACGGCTGGAACTCACCCTCCCCGAGGTGCCGGCGGGCGGGGTCGGACTGTGGACCGACACCCGGATGATCCCCGTCCGCGACTATCAAGCGATGGTCGCCCGCCACGGCAAACCCGACGCCGGGTCGGCGACGACAACGACCACGCCATGAGTGGTTTCTCCACACGGTTAACAACGCACCCTACGATGAACAAAATCCCCTACGACGACGATTCCCGGACCGTGCTGACGCTCGACGCGGGCGGCACGACGCTCAAGTTCACGGCGGTCCGTGGCAACCGGTTGCTTTTCGCACCGGTGGCGGTGCCGTCCGAGGCGCACGATCTGCAACGGTGCCTGGACAACATCGTGGCGGGTTTCCATGCGGTGGAAGCGCGATTGCCCGAGCCGCCCGTGGCGATTTCGTTCGCGTTTCCCGGGCCGGCGGATTACCCGGCGGGCATCATCGGCAACCTGCCGAATTTCCCGGCGTTCCGCGAGGCCGGCGGCGTGGCGCTCGGTCCGATGCTGGAGGCGGAGTTCCGGCTTCCCGTGTACATCAACAACGACGGCGATCTGTTCGTCTACGGCGAGGCCGTCGCCGGTTTCCTGCCGTACGTCAACGGCCTGCTGGAAGCGGCGGGCAACCCGAAAAGGTATCGCAACGTCTTCGGCGTGACGTTGGGCACGGGCCTCGGCGGCGGCGTGGTCGTCGATGGACGGTTGCTCATTGGTGATAATTCCATCGGCGGCGAGGCGCACCTGCTGCGCAACGTCCTCGATCCCGGCCGTGGCGCGGAGGAAGGCGCTTGCATCCGCGCGGTGCGGCGGGTTTACGCGGACGGCGCGGGCATCGCGTTCACTGATGCTCCTGAACCCAAGACGATTGCTGATATCGCCGCCGGCCGGACGCCAGGCAACCGGGAGGCGGCGCGGATGGCGTTCATCCGTTTGGGCGAAGTCGCGGGCGACGCGCTCGCGCAAGGGCTCGCGCTGGTCGACGGCCTGGCGGTGATCGGCGGCGGCATCTCGCACGCGCACGGGTTGTTCATGCCCGGGTTGGTCGCGGCGATCAATCGGCCCTACGCGAACGGCGACGCATCCATTCCGCGTCGGTTGATCGCGCGCGCCTTCAACATGGAAGACGATGCCGAGCGCGCGGAGTTCGTGCGCGGCCGCGTCCGCGAAATCGCCATCCCTGGGACAGGTCAGCGTATCGGCTACGATCCCGAACCGAGGACGGCGGTCGGAATTTCGCGGCTCGGCACGAGCGAGGCGGTCGCGGTCGGAGCCTACGCCTTTGCCTTGCAGCAAATCGACCGTTGACCCTGTTGAGGGTTTATACCTATTTGGGCTCGCAGCTTGGTGCCTATGCGGATAATGGCGAGGTGAGAGGCGAAGTAGGTGGGTGAACACCGCGCCTGCCGAAAAGAAAGCCCGCCGCCGTCCCCACGCCAAGCGCATCGGGAAAAAACCGGGCCTTCGCCGGTGGCCCGCAGCAAGCAGGGCACCAAACGCTCGTGGCTCGTGTAGGGTGGCCAGGGCCGCCGCCTCGCGCTTGAACGCTTCGTCCAAGCTCCTGCCGGACTTGCTTTGCGTGGTTGCCATCTCGGTTGGGCTTCTTGCTTGGAGCCCACCCGCTAATCCTTCTTATCCAGGCAAGATCAGTACCCGCTTTATGGATGGGCGCCACGCGGCCAGCGTGCCTGCGGTCAGGCCCCGCGCAACCGGGGGCCGAACACATCCCTGCTTGCCGCCGTGAACAAAGATGGGTTGGTCGCCACGATGACCGTCGAAGGCAGCACCAACAAGGAAGTGTTGCTGACCTACCTGGAACAGGTGCTCTGCCCGCACCTGCGAGCGGGTCAAACCGTGATCCTCGACAACCTGAGCGTGCACAAAAACGACCAGGTGCGCGAGCAGATTGAAGCGCGCGGCCGCCGCCTGATCTTCTTGCCGGCCTACAGTCCCGACCTCAATCCCATCGAACATGCCTTCTCCAAGCTCAAGCCGTTGCTGAGCAAGGCCAAAGCGCGCACCCAGGAAGACTTGGAATCCGCCATCGCCGCCGCCCTGGCTACCCTCACCAGCGAAGACGCCCGCAGCTGGTTCAACCACTGCGGCTTTCCTATCGCTCAATCAACCTGAAAACTGCTGTGGAGAGAAACATTCATGGTAGGCGATCCCATTTGGATAATCCGCCAGCTTCTGTGGTTCCACCGCCTTCGGTTTTTCAGACGACGACCAGATCGACGTTCTGGAGTTCCTGCAACAACTTTTCTTGGAGTGAGAGTTTCCATCGCCGCCAGACAGACTTGCTCCCGGGACGACCCACGACGAAGTGCGTGATGCCGTACTCGCGCGCGAAGTCGATGAGTGCCGCCGCCACGTCGTCGCGCTTGAGCACGATGACCACGCCGCCCATGCGTTGGGCCGTTTCCAGCGTCTCGGTAACGGCGCGTTGCAACTCTGCGGTGATGACCTGTGGAGCCTCGCCCGGCGTGCGGACATAGACCGCGTACCATGGCGCGTTGAGCTGCGCGGCGAGACGCGCCGTCTTGCGCAAGATCGCGCCCGGGTCTGGCCCGCCACTGCTCAAGGCGACAGCGACTTGACCGACTCCACCCGGGCGATGCTCATCCGTGGTGCTTTCCTCGGCTCGCTGCCGACGGTCAAGGAAGTTTGCGCTCTCGCTCAGAGCCATTTCCCGCAAGCGCGTGAGGTTCTGCGGAGTAAAAAAATTGGACAACGCCTGTGCTACCCTCTCCGAGGGATAAATCTTGCCTGCTTGCAAGCGTTCAATCAGGTCCTCGGCGGGCAAGTCGATGTTGACGATCTGGTCTGCACGGGTCAGAAACTCGTCGGGGATGCGTTCTTTAACCCGTACGCCTGTCGCGCCTTCGACGACGTTGTAGAGGCTTTCCAGGTGCTGGATGTTGAGAGTGCTAATGACGTTGATCCCGGCGGCGAGGAGGTCTTCCACATCCTCGAAACGCTTTTTGGTCTTGGCACCCGGGGCGTTGGTGTGAGCGAGTTCGTCCACCAGCGCGACGGTGGGCGCACGGGCGATGACGGCGGCGGTGTCCATCTCGCGCAACTCCACGCCCCGGTACTGCGATACGATGGGAGGAATAATTTCCAACTCGCCGATCTGCGCTGTCGTCTCGGGCCGGGCGTGCGGCTCGA
>CALMVM010000224.1:4305-6599 GCA_937873255.1 uncultured Verrucomicrobiota bacterium
TTCGGCTCGACGTAGCCGATGACCACGTCCAAGCCACGTTTTTTTAGCCGGTTGCCTTCCGTGAGCATCTGGTAGGTTTTGCCGACGCCCGCGCACGCACCGAGGTAGATTTTGAGTTTGCCTTGCTTTTGCTGATGGATGAGCGCAAGGAATTCCTCCGCCTTGCGGCGCGAGGGTTCGCCGAAGCTGGTTGGAGGGTCGATATTCATCACGGGGCCATCGGTTTGCACGAAGGGAGGGACGAGCAACGTCTAACGGTGAGTCTCCAACCGTTTGTTCTTCATTTTCATTTGCGGCAGCGGCTTCTTGTCCTCGTAGTAATAGCAGATTTCCACCAGCGTGGGCCAGAGTTCGAGCGAGGCGTGGATCTGGCTGATCACATCGTCCACGATACGGCTGACGTTCTGCTGGAAAAAGTCCGGCTCGAAACCGTGGAACGCCTGGAGAGGCTGTCGGCGAAAAGTCGAAGTGCCTGGCGGCGGTCCTCTCCGGCGGCTTCCTGCGCGGCGGCGAGTACTTGGCCGTGCACGGCGGAGAAGCGGGCCAGGATTTCCTGCGAGTCCTGCAAGGTGACCTCGCCTTCGTAATGAAATTTGATTGTGAGATCGTCACGGTGGTAAACGCTGTCTCATAGCCACGGGCCGGAAATTCACCAGCACGTAGCGGTCGTTGAGTTCCGGCGGATCGGTCTGGTGCGCGTTGTCCAAAAACATGGACACGTAGTCGAGCGCATCGATGTCGTTGGTGCCTGTGCGGAAGTCAGCGTCGTAGGCTTCGATTGCTTCGGCCATGTCCCTGAGCCGGTAGGTAGGAATGGCGAAGACGGTAGTTTCAGGCTCCATAAGAGAAAACCTGTCAGCGAAGAGGTACTCCATCGATACCTGACACCACATCCCGCAGGATCTGGATGTTGCGTTCCGCCGCGTTGAGCCGCCGCTTAACGGAGACCAGATGCGCGATAAAGAAAAATACGGAAACCGTCAGGATCATTTGAGGAGCCAACACCGAGAAGAGGATGTGCTCGGTAGCGCGATCAAAAGCGTCCAGTATCCCCGGGACTTCCGGTTTGGCTGTCTGTAACAGGTGGACTAAATCATCTTTGGCGATGCGGTGCGACCCTCGCAAAGCGTGTACGGAAGAACCATAAATTAGAGTGATCCAAAGCAAGATTGCCACCAATGTCGCCAACCACGGCATCGCACGCGCCCTACTTTCTGAAAAAGCTGTCGGAATTAACTGGCGGGGAAGCACAGGGTTAGAGCGGGCGATTCCTCTGTGCGCTGGTGGGTAGTTCGAATCGTCGTTCATGGGACTCAGCCGATTGCCAGGCGTGATCGGAAAGGGGGCATTCGCATTACGGTGTTCGACCGACTCCATTTCATCGCCGAGGGACGGTCGAGAGATCATGCGCCAGCGCATTGTATCGACTCCTGAGCTTGAATAATTGGTTGACGAGCAGGATGCTGGTAAACGCGAGGAGTAGACAGGGACTGAAGGCGGCGGCGTCGAGATTCTGGTTCGCGTGGTCAAAAGCAGCGATCAAACCGCTCGCGTCAGGCTTATCCCTGGCACTAGCATGCATCAAATCCTGTCGAGCTTGGCGTCGTACCTCCCGTAGTTGGTAAAGCGGCAAGCCACACGCGAACAGCAGCCAAAGCACCGCAACAGCCAAGACCGCTGGAGGAATTCTCACGGCGAGCGGGCGCAAGTCGCCGGTGTCGCTTGAGAGGATCGGTAGCGGCATGGGGTTTGACGTTCACAGCCCTGAACATTGCCCGAGGCACGGGCGAGAAAGGTCAGCAGTGGATCACCACGGCCACAAGCGCGAGCCAGGCAATCATGCTCCCGGCCGTGTACCAATAGAGACGCTGGATGTTCCTTGCGTAAACCGGATCGATTTCCGGCCAAGTCGGATCAACGATCCAGCGCACCTGTGAGACCTCGCCGTCCGGCGACGGCGCAGGAGACCACCACGACGGTTCGATCAACGCGCCGGACGCAAAACCCTCTTCGTTCAGATAGCGAACGAAAGCCGCTTGCTGTTCTGCGCTGAGATTATCAGCGGTCGCGCAGACGAGCACGCCACCGTCCCGTTCTCTTTTCACGAGGAGCAGATTCTCAGGGTGGCGAAGGTAGAATTCTGCCGTTGCCCCCGTTGCCCGCCTGCGAAACAGCGGTTGCATGGGCGAAACGCCGGATCGGAGCAGGAGGCTGTCACTCACTTGCCGGCGGACGGGAGCTTGCCGTCCAGGGCCAAGTTGAGCAACACGGTGTTGACGCGCGGTTCGCCGAAC
>CALMVM010000224.1:6609-12365 GCA_937873255.1 uncultured Verrucomicrobiota bacterium
GTGTATTTGTCCACCAGTTGACGCATCTCGTCCGGAGACTTGCCGCGCTCACGCGCCACACGCGGGAGTTGCAGAAGCGCGTTTGCCACGGAGATGTGCGGGTCCAGGCCGCTGCCCGAGCGCGTCACCGCGTCGGCGGGCACCGGGTCAGTGTCTTTCAGGCCATTGGCTGCGCGGTAGGCAGCGACCAGATCCTTGATGCCGTCGAAATTGGACGGGTCGTTGACCGGCTTGCCGGCGGCGTCGAGTTTGTGTTGGCCGTTGATGAGCTTGTCGCTGGTCGGCCCGAGGTTCGTGCCGCCGCTGGCAGTCGGATCGTAGCCGGCGGCCCCGGCGGCGGAGGGACGTGGGTTGAAGTATTGCTTGCCGCTGAAGTTCTGACCGAGCAGTTCGCTGCCCAGCACCGTCTTGCCGTCGGCGGCAACGATGAGGCTGCCGTCCGCCTTGTGTTTGAAGATCCCTTGGCCGAGGCCCCAAACCACCAGAGGATACAGGCCGCTGACGATCACGCCAAGGACGACCGTGGCGAGCACGGAGGTGAGCGTTTCCTGCCAGATAGAATATCCCTTGCCAGAATCAGGCGAGCCGGCACCGGCGCGGTCGGGCTGGTGCAGCAAGCCTTTGTCGGCGGCGGGGCGTTTGGAAGTAAGATCGTAGGGTTTCATATTCGATAAAATTGAGACGAGATGGAGAAGCGAGCGTTTAAACCAAGTGCAGGCCGGCGATGATCACGTCGATGATCTTGATGCCGATGAACGGCACGATGATGCCGCCCAACCCGTAGATGAGCAGGTTGCGCCGCAGCAGGGCGTCCGCTCCGAGCGCCAGGAAGCGCACGCCGCGCAGGGCCAGCGGGATCAGCGCGATGATTACAACCGCGTTGAAGATGACCGCACTCAAAATGGCTGAGCTAGGACTGTTGAGACGCATGATGTTCAGTGGCGCGATGGCTGGAAACGCCGCCAGGAGCATCGCCGGGATGATGGCAAAATACTTGGCTATGTCGTTGGCGATGGAAAACGTCGTCAAGGCACCGCGTGTCATGAGCAATTGTTTGCCGATTTCGACGACCTCGATGAGCTTGGTCGGGTTGCTGTCGAGGTCCACCATGTTGCCCGCTTCCTTGGCGGCCTGGGTACCGGTGTTCATGGCCACGCCCACGTCGGCCTGCGCGAGCGCGGGGGCGTCGTTGGTGCCGTCGCCGGTCATGGCCACCAGCTTGCCGCCGGTCTGCTCGCGCCGGATGTAGGCGAGCTTGTCCTCGGGCGTGGCTTGCGCCAGGTAATCGTCCACACCGGCCTCCTTGGCGATGGCGGCGGCGGTCAGCGGGTTGTCGCCCGTGATCATGACGGTCTTGATGCCCATGGCGCGGAACCGCTCGAAGCGGTCGGCCAACCCGCCTTTGACGATGTCCTTCAGGTAAATCACACCCAAGGGTTTTTCCTTGGTGGCGACCACCAGCGGCGTGCCACCCTTGCTGGAAATGTCTTTGACCGCTGCTTCGATCTCGGGAGCGAACTTCCCCCCAACAAAGCTGCGCACGCTGTCCGCCGCGCCTTTGCGATATTGCTGGCCGTCGAGGTTGACCCCGCTCATGCGCGTCTGCGCGGTGAAGGGCACGAACTCGGCGTTGGGCAACTGCGCGAGTTCGCGCCCCCGGATGCCCTCCTGTTGTTTGGCGAGAACAACAATCGAGCGACCCTCAGGCGTCTCGTCGGCGAGACTGGAAAGCTGCGCCGCGTCGGCGAGTTCGTGCGGGCTGACGCCGGGCGCGGGGACAAATTCGACCGCCTGCCGGTTGCCGAGGGTGATGGTGCCCGTCTTGTCGAGCAGCAGCACGTCCACGTCGCCCGCCGCTTCCACGGCGCGGCCCGACATGGCGAGCACGTTTTTCTGCACGAGGCGGTCGATGCCCGCGATGCCGATGGCCGAGAGCAGCCCGCCAATGGTCGTCGGGATCAGGCAAACCAGCAGCGCGATCAACACGGTGGGCGAGAAGTCCACGCCCGAGAACTTGCCGAACGGCAGCAGCGTCATGCAGACCAACAGGAAAATGATGGTCAACGCAGAGAGCAGAATGGTCAGCGCGATCTCGTTCGGGGTCTTCTGACGTTTCGCGCCTTCGACCAAGCCGATCATGCGGTCCAAGAAACTCTCGCCCGGGTTGGCCGATATACGTACTTTGATCTCGTCGCTCAGCACGCGGGTTCCGCCCGTGACCGACGAGCGGTCGCCACCGGCTTCGCGGATCACCGGCGCGCTCTCGCCAGTGATGGCACTCTCGTCCACCGTGGCCGCGCCTTCGATGATCTCGCCGTCGCCGGGGATTGCCTCGCCGGCGCTGATGACGACCACATCGCCTTTGCGGAGTTGGTCGGCGGAAACGTTTTCGGCCTTGCCGTTGTCGCGCAGGCGGTTGGCGGTGGTCTGTGTGCGGCTGGCGCGCAGGGTATTCGCCTGGGCCTTGCCGCGTCCCTCCGCCATGGCTTCCGCGAAGTTGGCGAAGAGCACGGTGAACCACAGCCACACGCTGATTTGTCCGGTGAACGCCTTGCTCTCGTTGGACGCGAAGACCTCCACCGTGGTCACGAGCGCGCCGACCTCCGTGACGAACATCACGGGATTGCGCACCATGGTGACGGGGTTGAGCTTCTTGAGGGAGTCCCCGAGGGCGGGAACGATGATTTTAGGATCGAAGATGGAACGGGATTGAGCAGCCATAACAGAAAAGTAAAAGGTAAGAGTTGGGAAAAGTTAGAACAGCTTGCCTGCGTGCATGAGGAAATGCTCGACCACCGGGCCGAGCGCGAGCGCGGGCAGGAAGTTGAGCGCGCCGATGAGCAGCACCGTGCCGATGAGCAGGATGATGAAAGTCCAGCCATCCACCGGAAAACTACCCGGCCCGGCGGGCGTGAGTTTCTTCGCGGCCAGCGACCCGGCGATGGCCAGGATGGGCACGATCATGCAGAAACGCCCGATGAGCATCGCCAGGGCAATCGTCGTGTTATACCAGGGCGTGTTCGCGCTGATGCCCGCGAACGCGCTGCCGTTGTTGCCAGTCGCGGACGAGAAGGCGTAGAGGATTTCGCTGAACCCGTGCGGGCCGTTGTAGTTGGTCCCGTTGGACAATGCGTTCGTCGTGGGATCGGGCGCGCCGAAGTTGTTGGCTCCCGCCGCCCAGGCGGAGAAGACCAGGATGGAAAGCGTCAGCACCAGCACGACGAGACCGCTCATCTTCACTTCGTACGCCTGAATTTTTTTACCTAGGTATTCGGGCGTGCGTCCCACCATCAACCCGGCGATGAACACCGCCAGCAGCACGAAGATCAGCATGCCGTACAATCCCGCGCCGACGCCACCGAAGATAATTTCGCCGAGTTGGATGTTGAAGAGAGGGACCAATCCGCCGATGGGCGTAAAGCTGTCGTGCATTGAGTTGACCGCGCCGCAGGAGGCATCCGTCGTGACCGTGGCAAATAAGGCAGAATTGAAGATGCCGAAGCGGACTTCCTTGCCCTCCATGTTGCCGTCGACCTGCGCGACGCCGTTGTTGTACAGGTTCGGATTGCCGTCTGCCTCTGCCTTCCAGCAGGTAAAGACGCCCACGAGGAAAACAGCCGCCATCGCACCCCACACCGCCCAGCCGTGCTTTTGGTTCTTGACCGCGCGCCCCAGATAGTAGGTCAGCGCGCTGGGGATGGCGAAAATGGACAGGATTTGCAGGAAGTTGGACAGCGGCGTCGGGTTCTCGAAAGGATGCGCCGCGTTGGCGTTGACGAACCCGCCGCCGTTGGTGCCGAGCATTTTGATGGCCATCTGCGAGGCGATGGGTCCCTCCACGATGCTCTGCGTCTCGACGGCTTGATCCTGCAACACGACGTTGCCCGCCGCGTCCTTGACCGGATTGTTCTGCGCGTCGGTCTTGGGCACCTGAATCGTCTGCTTCTCGGTCAGTTGCGCCGTGTCATAGGGT
Source organism: uncultured Verrucomicrobiota bacterium (assembly GCA_937873255.1). Lineage (GTDB taxonomy): Bacteria > Verrucomicrobiota > Verrucomicrobiia > Chthoniobacterales > SZAS-18 > CAHJWO01. The sequence continues at coordinate 10,583 of CALMVM010000224.1, forward strand.
TTGAAGTTCTGCGGGATGCCCTGCGAGACCAGGAACAGCGCGTAGATCAGGCAAATCGGCAGCAACAAGTAATAATGGATGCGCACGAGGTCCACCCAGAAATTGCCCACCGTGCCGCTCTCGTGCCGCGCGATGCCGCGTACCAGGGCCGCTGCGACAGCAATGCCCAAGGCTGCCGACCAGAAATTGTGGCTGGCGAGCGCGACCATCTGCGAGAAATAGCTCATCGTGTTCTCGCCGACGTAGCTCTGCCAGTTGGTGTTGGTCGTGAAGCTGGCAGCCGTGTTGAACGCCAGATCGGGCGTCATCGCCGTCTTGTTTGGAAGCCCGTCGATGATGCCATGGAAAGGCAACCGATCCTGAAAACGGAGCAGCGCGTAGGTGAATACCATCGTGACCAAACTGAAGAGCAGGACAGCGGCAACGTATGCCTTCCAGGTTTGCTCGCGGCGCGGATCAACGCGCAGCAACTTGTAAGTGATCCGCTCGACCGGTCCGAGCACGGGTTCCAGGAAGGTATTTTTCCCGTCGAGCACCTGAAACAGGTAGATGCCCAGCGGCTTGGTGACGAGCAGAAGGACGCCCATGTACAGGGCGAGTTGAATCCAGCCGGATGCGTTCATAAAAGTAGATGGGAAAAGTGAGGATCGAGCGACCGCCCGGTCAGAATTTTTCCGGATAGATCATGGTTGCAAAAAGATAAATGAGCAGCAGGACGGCGATGATGCCGATGATAACGGTTCCCATAAGATGATGTGGTTAGAGAGCGGAGGAGATTCGGTTGGTTAGATTTTTCCGCACCACCATGCATAGGCGATGGAGCCAAAGAAAAATCCGAGGGTGGCCAGAAGGTAGATGAAGTCCAGCATAGGAATAGTTGTGAAAGATGGTGATCAGAATCGCACGCCGATGCCGCCGAAGATGTTCACATCCGGCGCGCCGCGCGTGAGACCGAAGAAGCCATCTACGTCCAGGGCGATATTGGGCGTGAGCTGATAGATCAACCCCGTGTCGGCGGTCAGCACAAGCGAATCGTTGCGGCTCTCGCGGCTGCTGATCGCCGAGGCAAACTCGCCGTAGGCACTCAGTTTGCCATCCAAGATGCCGGGGACTGCACGGGATACGCCGATGCTGTTGCTGAAGAGTGTGTGGTAGCCCGAGTTGTCGCCGTTGTAGAGGAAGTCGTATCGTGTCTGCGCGAACAAGGTGAAGCCGAGCGGCAGGCTGTAGTTGATCGGGAAGTTGATGCCGCCTTCCACCCGGCGGTTGCCGACGCCGTCGCTGGCCGTGGGAGCTTTGACGAAGGGGATCACGGCGAAGACAAAGTTGCCGCCCTCGTTACCGATGAGGTTGATCTTCAGACGAAAGACCATGTCGCCGTAGCCATCCACCGTGGTGACTTCCCGGCGGTTCACCGTGAAGGTGGCACCTGTGCGAGGGTCGGTGACGGTCTCGGGCACATTGCGTGCGTCGGTGCGGATGCGCACGTAGGTGGGTACGAGCATCTGGAAATCGACGTTTTGGAATAGGCCGACCTTCAGGAACGTCGGCGCGGCAAGGAACGTCTCCACCCGCGTGTCGCTGCGTTGGGCGTTGTAACGGTCGTAGGTGTAATTGGCGAAGTCGGCTTCGATCTGGAAGCGGCCCGCGTCCACGGTGATCGGGCTGTCCGTCTTGCTCGGGCGGTCCGTGTTGAAGGGACGCAGTTGATCGTTCGGCGTCGGGTTGAAAAGGTTGTACTTGAGCTTGGCCGCCGCCTTCTGGGTGGGGGTGAGATCGGGGG
>CALMVM010000225.1:0-7590 GCA_937873255.1 uncultured Verrucomicrobiota bacterium
CGCCACCGCAGGACGGACGGCGACGCGCCGCCCGCGTTCTTCGGTTACATCCTGATCGGCGTCGGCTCGACCCTCGTGCTGCTCGGCTGGACGTTCGGCTCGCTCCTGATTTACAGCGGACGCTGCCTGGCGCGCCACCGGCGGCGGACGTTTTCGATGGTGATCGCCGGCATCGGCTGTCTGCAAGTGCCCTTGGGCACGATCCTGGGAGTGTTCACGCTGACCGTCCTGCAACGGCCCACCGTGCGCGCTCTTTACGACACCACCGTCAGCCCGCAAGGAAGCCCGGCCCTCCGCGCATGAAAACCCCGGTCTTTCTCCCCCGCCGCGCGCCGGACCCGTACGATCCGAAAATTTACCTGCTGCCCAACCTCATGACCGCCGGCAACCTGTTCTGCGGGTTCGCGGCGACGCTGAAGGTCATCACGGGTACGCTCGTCGCTATTCCCGGTCAGGCGACCACCATCGGCGTCAGCACCGTCGTCGCGGAAAGCAGGGCCGCCGAGGGCGTGTGGAGCGCGGCGTCCATCGATCAATTTCACGCGGCGATCTGGTTCATCCTGGCGGCGTGCGTGTTCGACGTGCTCGACGGCCGGCTCGCACGCCTGGGGGGGCACGACAGTCCGTTCGGCCGCGAGTTCGATTCGTTGGCGGACATCGTCAGCTTCGGCGTCGCGCCGGCGTTGCTCGTGTACAAGATCGTGCTTTACGAATTCGGCCGGTTGGGACTGCTCATCGCGTTCGTGTACTTGGCGTGCGGGGCGTTGCGACTGGCGCGGTTCAACTGCATCGCCGCCGCGTCGGACGCCGACAACGGCGCGCAGGCGTCCCCGGCGGAAAAAGGCAAGCCGTTCAAGGGCGTGCCGATCCCGGCGGCGGCGGGCGTGATCGCCTCGCTAACGGAACTCCTCCTGTGGTTCGACGAGGGCGGCCGGCCGTTGGGAGCGTGGAAATTCGCCCTGCCGCCGCTGACGATTTTCCTGGCGTTGATGATGTTCAGCCAGTTCCGTTACCCGAGCTTCAAGGCGATCAACTGGCGCACGCAAAAGACGATCCCGACCCTGGTGATGATCCTGGTTTTGATCGTGTTGACGATCCAGTTCTACCACTGGATGCCGGCGGTGATTTTCCTGTGCTACCTGATGTACGGTTTCCTGCGCCCGTGGCTGTCGCTGAGTTGGCGGCGATCCATCGAGGAAGAAATCGGCGAGGAATCCGACGAAGCGAACGGAGACGACCCGGAAACGGACGAGGCGAGGTAGAAAGGTGAAGGATTGGTAAAACACCGATTTTCTCCGGAGCGCCAAAGGCGCGGCTTCATAAGAGCCTAGGGCAACGCCCTAGGATGTGCAGTCATTTCCGAGAGCCCTGAAGGGGCGATTCATCTGTGCGCTCACCGACCGGAATGAGTCGCCCTTACAGGGTTTGGCAGAAACAACCGTCTAACCTGGGGCGTTGCCCTAGGCTTTTATGAGGCCGCGCCTTTGGCGCTCCGGAGGCGTATCTCACGCTGGACATCTCCCCCGACCGGACCTCATCCCAGCATTTTCCGCAGCGTCCGTGTCCCCTCGAAAATTTCTTCCGCGCACGCCCGCGCCTGCCGCGAGAGCGCGGGCCAGTCGAGGAGGGTCCGCTCGACCGCCGCGCGCGCCTCTTCCAGCGTACCGATTTCCATGAAACCGCTTTCCGCCGGCAGATAACGCCCCGCCGCCGCGTTCTCCGTGATGACCGGCCGACCCGTCGCCAGAAACGCCGCCGCCCGGTCGCTGATCCAACCCGTGCGCCAGAGCACGTCCACCCCCTTGATCGCCGTGAACTCCGCCAGCGCCCCGCGCAGATACCGCCGGTACACCGCCGGCGACGAGGCCACCGCGTGAGGGTCGCGCAACCTCCAGCCGAGGGCTTCGAGCCGGGCGCGTTCGACGTCGTTGCCCGCGCCGAGGTAGACGGCCAGTTCCATCCGCGCCGCCGGCACCAGTTTGGGCAAGGTCAGGAAAGGCTCGAACTTCGCGCCCTTCGACAGGTCGCGCCATTCGCCGTCGATGATCATCTCGTTTTTCCAGTACCACTGGCCCACCGTCGTGAACGCCCCGCGCGGCGGGCGGGGGCAAGCCCGGTTGAGCACGGTGTCCACGAGCGGGTAAAACGTTTTCCAAGCCAACCCGTTGTCGGGCATCCGGCAGTCGGGCGCGCCCTGGTTGAGCCCGATGGTCCAGAACTCGTGATGAGTGGACTGGCCCAATTCCATCGAACTCATCCAGTAGGCGAATTCGCTCGGGTCGATGTCGCAGAGCAGCCGCTTTTCGAAACGCAGCAAAAACGGCGGACGGATCGAATAGCTCAGGTTGAGCAGCGTGTTCGGGCCGGCGAGACGGTCCTCCAGTTCGCGGCGGCTCATGCCCAGCGGACGCATCGCGGCGAGGTCGTGCGCTTCGGTGGCAGGCTGTTGGTAGAGCAGGCAATATCGGTCGGCCAACCCGTGCTGCCGGAGGCGCTCGCGGAAAGCGCGGATGCAGGCGCGGTCGTGCGCGGGGTTATCGGAAGCGGGCAGGATTTCCAGCCAGACGAAATCGCGCCCGAGGCGTTGCAGCGCGAGCGCCCACTGGAGCGGCACGGAGAAGTTGCCGCCGCCCTCGCGGTATTTGGCCGCGAAGCCGCTCGCCAGGAAAATCGTTTCGCCCGCCGGGGACCGTTGGTTCATCGCAAAGGTGTTTGGCGCCGCGCGTTTTCGTGTAACCTCGCGCGCATGAGTCTTTTCAAGGAATTCAAGGAGTTCGTCAGCCGGGGTAACGTCGTGGACCTGGCGGTGGGCGTGATCATGGGCGCGGCGTTCGGCAAGATCGTCAGTTCGCTGGTGGCCGATGTCGTGATGCCGCCCATCGGCCTCGTGATGGGCCGTGTCAACTTCACCGATCTCAAACTGGCGCTCGGCCATTCGTCCGATCCCGCCAGGCCGCCGGTGACGATCAACTACGGTACGTTTTTGCAAACGACGCTGGATTTCGTGATCATCGCGCTGGCGGTGTTTTTGATGGTCCAGGCGATCAACCGGCTCAAACGCAAGCAGGCCGCCGCGCCCGCGCCCGAGCGCATTCCCACCCCGGAGGAAAAACTCTTGACGGAAATCCGCGACCTGCTCAAAGCCGGGTCCGGGCACGACAAGGGCTGAACCGGAAATGGCCTCCCTCGAAGACCGGATTCTGGAGCGGCTGCGCGGATTGCGCGCCGGGACGACCATGTGCCCGGGACGATTGTCGGTGGACCTCGGGTCGCGTCTGGCGCAATTGCGTCCGACGTTCATGAAGATGGCGCGCGCGGGGCGTATCGCCATCCTGCAAAGGGGCCACGTCGCTGACCCGGACCGTCTCAAAGGTCCGTTCCGGGTGGCGATGCCCCGCTCCTAACCGCGCTACAATCCGAGAGGATGATTCGCGTCGAAATCACTCTCGATGATCGGGTTTTCCTCGCCGTAGCCGCGCGCGTATTCGCGGTTGAAATCCCGGTAGAAATTCTCCACGAATTTTTGGCTCAGCCCGAAGCAGTGCAACGCCGCGATCACGCGCGAATCCTCCGGTCGGAACGTCACGTCCAGCACGACCTTCCCGGAAATGTATCGCCCTTCGCCCTGACGGATAAATCCGCGCCGTTGCGCGAATGCCCCGATGTCCGCCGTTGCCCGTGCCACGGTCGGCTGGCCGGGCGCATCGACGAGGATGGCAAACCCACCTTGGGGTTCGTGCCGGCCTTCCTTGACCGGCGGCGGCGGCGCGCTGGTCAGGATCGAGGGGCTTTGCATGAAGGCGCAGCCCGCGAGCGCGAGGAGCGGCAGAAGCAGCGCGTATCGGTAAATCGTCATCATGGCAGCGCCGACGTAAATCAGAATTTGTCCACGGATTACGCAGATTTACACAGATTAGTGGAAAGCGGGAAAGGAATGTCCGTCCTTTCTCTTCTCCCCTTCTGAAATCTGTGTAAACCTGCGTAATCTGTGGACAAATTCAGTCCTTCGGGATCGGGTCACATCACGGATTCCACCGGGCATTTCGGCAGCGCCGCGAGGAAGGCGCGTCCGTACGGCTTGCGCACGACGCGGCTGTCCAGGATGGCGACGATGCCTTTGTCGCTTTTCGTGCGCACGAGCCGTCCGACGCCCTGGCGCAATTTCAGGATCGCTTCCGGCAGCGAGTATTCGCTGAACGGGTCGCCGCCGCGCTCCTTGATGAGTTCGCAGCGCGCCTCCGTCGCCGGGCTGTCCGGCGGCGCGAAGGGCAGCTGCGTGATGATGACGTTCGACAGCGCCTCGCCCGGCACGTCGACGCCGCTCCAAAAGCTCTCCGTGCCAAACAGCACGCTGCCCGGCTGCGTCTTGAACGCCTCCACCATTTTCCGCCGCGAAAGCCCCTCGCCCTGCACGAGCAGCGGCCAGTCCTGTTCCGCGAAGAAATCGCGCATCCGCTGCGCCGTCGCCTGCATCATCCGGTAGTTCGTGAACAACACGAACGCGCGCCCCTTCGTCTGCTTGGTGAAGTGCCCGATCCACTTGGCGAGCGCCTCCTCGTAGCCCGCCTCGCGCGGCGTCTCGGGCATCTTCGGCGTGAGATAGAGCTTCATCTGCTTCTCGTAGTCGAAGGGACTGCCGATCTGCACCGCGTCGATCCCCGCGCCCATCGCGCCGACGCGCTGGCGAAAATACCCCATCTCCGGCCCGCCTACCGAAAGCGTCGCGCTCGTCATGACCACGCTGCCTTCCTCGCGGAACAACATTTTCGACAAAATCTCCGACAGGTCGATGGGCGCGGCGTTGAGCGACAGGTTGCTCTCGGTCTTGCCCGTGCGCTCGACCCAATAAACATGGTTGTCCGCGCTCTGATCGATGAACGTCGCGATGCCCTGCCGCGCCGATTCCAGCCGCCGGCCGAGGTCGGACAATTCCGCGCGCGTGATGTCGTCGTCCGTGATCCGCACCGACGCCTCGCCGACCAGCCCGCACAGCCGGTCGAGCGCCGGCCCGAGCGTGTCGTGGACGAGGGCCGGTTCGCGCACGCGGCACTCGCGCCCGCCGCGCTTGAAGTCCACGCGCCGATCCACATCCTGGAAAAAAATATACATCTCCTCCAGCAATTCTCTCGTCGTGCGCACGCCTTCCGCGTTTCGCAAGACGGGCCCCAACGCGTTCTTCGTGCGCGGATGGTAGAGCCGTTGGAGTGCGTTGCGCAGGCCGTACTGCGACACCCCGAGCCCGATCTGCCGCGCCGCCGTCGCCTCGACGGTGTGCGCCTCATCGAAGATCACGAAATCATCCTCGAACAGATACCCGTTCACGGCCTCGCCGCCGTCGGATTCCTCGTTTTCCACGTCGGCCGCCGCGTGGACCTCGGCGTCCTGCTGTTCGGCCATGGCGCTGCCGAGCAGCACAAAAAACAACGCGTGGTTGAGCACCACGATGTCCGCCGCCTGCACCTTGCGCCGCGCCGCTTGGTAGAAACACCCGCTATCAGGCCCGCACGTCTTCGGCGTGCAGACGTGTGCCTCGCTGCACACCTGTTGCCAGACGTTGTGCTCGGGTTCGCGCGGCAGGTCGGAGAGCGAACCGTCCTCCGTCCGCTGGCTCCAGTAATGGATCGCTTCCAGCGCCGATTGCTCGGGGCCGGTGAAGAGTTCGGTGGACTGTTGCAGCGCGCGCTTGAGCCGGCGCGGGCAGAGGTAGTTCGACCGCCCCTTGAACAGCGCCGCCTCGAACTCCGCGTCCAGCAGCTTTTGCAGGATCGGGATGTCCTTGTAGATGAGCTGTTCCTGCAAGTTGATCGTGTGCGTGGACACGACGGCTTTCTTTTCGTGTTCGAGCGCGTACATCACGGCCGGGGCGAGGTACGCGAGGGATTTGCCGACGCCCGTGCCCGCCTCGACGACGAGGTGCCGCCGTTCGCACAGCGCCCGCGCCACCGCCGCGCCCATCTGCTGCTGCTCGGGGCGAAACTCGAAATTCTTCGCCTTCCCGAGCGTGCCGCCCGGCGCGAACATTTCTTTGATTTGCCCCACGAGGCTCGTGCAGTCGTCGGAATCGAAATCGGAGCGGAGGGCGATCATCGGGGTCGGGAACGGCACTTTAACACAGAGACACGGAGACACAGAGAAACACTGAGAAAAACATTTTTTTAAATTCCTCTCCGTGGTCCTCCGTGTCTCCGTGTCTCTGTGTTAAAGTGCCGCTTGCCCCCGCGACACGCGCCGTGGTTCATTAACAGTCAACGCGTCATCCTGCACTCCGGTGTTCTTCGACTCCGCCTTCCTCGCCCGGCTCGAACGCCTCCACCTGCTCTCGTGCCGCGCGTTCGCCGGGCAGAGCCGCGCCGAACGCCGCTCGCACAAGCTCGGCTCCAGCCTGGAGTTCGCCGACTACCGCACCTACACCGCCGGCGACGATCTGCGCTCGGTCGATTGGAACATCTACGGCCGCTCCGATAAGCTCTTCCTCAAGCTTTTCGAGGAGGAGGAAGACCTGCACGTCTACCTCCTGATCGACACGAGCGCGTCGATGCGCTGGACCGCCACCGACGCGCGCACGGACACGCCGCTGCGCGCGTCCAAGCTCGACCTCGCGCGCCGGATCGCCGGCACCCTGGCCTACATCGGGTTGGCCAACCTCGACCGGGTCAACGTGCATTATTTCAGCGAAAACCTCGGCGCCGACCTCGGCCTCGGGCGCGGCAAGAGCCATTTCCACCGCGCGCTGCAATACCTCGACCGCCTGCCCGCCGACGCCGGGCAAACGGACCTCGCCCGCAGCCTGCGCGCCTTCGGCCAGAAGACGAAACGGCGCGGGCTGGTCCTGGTCCTGAGCGATTTTTTCGATCCCGGCGGGTACGAGGAGGCGCTCTCCTATCTGCTCTACCAGCGTTTTGAAATCCAGTTGATCCAGCTCCTCGACCCCGCCGAACTCAACCCGCGCCTGCGCGGTGATTTGCGCCTGACCGACTCCGAAACGGGTCAGGCGTACGAGGTGACGGCCAACGAGAGCCTCCTGCGCGCCTACGAACGCGAGGTCAACACTTTCCTGACCGGCCTGGAAACCTTCTGCCGCCGACGCCGGATCGGCTACCGGCGCGCGACGACGGATGTCGGTTTCGAGGATTTCGTGCTGCAAACCTTGCGCGGCGGCGGGGGGCTGGTCGCGTGACGCATGACGAACCGCGCTGACATCACCCACGTCCGGGCCATGCTTGCCGGCGGCGACCGCCGCTCCACCGGTCGCGCGGATGAACTCGCCGCCGACGTGCTCGACGGCAAAATCGCGGCGGAAGCGGTGTTCGCCGCGATGTTAGACGAGGACGAGGTTGTGCAACTGCGTGCGGCCGACGCGTTGGAAAAAATCAGCGCGCAGCGCCCCGATTTTCTCCAACCGTTCAAGCGGACCTTCCTCGAAAATCTGCCCGGCATCGAGCAGGCCGGAGTCCGCTGGCACGCCGCGCAGATGCTCCCGCGTTTCCACCTGACCGCCGCCGAACGCCGCGACCGGGCCGTGCCGTTCCTGCTGGCATCCCTGCGCGACAAAAGCCGCATCGTACAAACGTTCGCGTTGCAGGCGTTATC
>CALMVM010000225.1:7600-9835 GCA_937873255.1 uncultured Verrucomicrobiota bacterium
GGCGTTATCGGACCTCGCCGCCATTGATCCGGCGCTCCGTCCACGCGTGCTCGCGCTCGTGGAGGAAGCCGCGCGCACCGGCGGCCCTGCCGTCAAGGCCCGCTGCCGCCGTCTGCTGAAGCCTCTGCGCGCAACGCAACCCTCGCTTTCCGAACCGTGACGCTCCTCAATCCCCTCGCCCTCGCGTTCGCGGCGCTGGTGCCGTTGATCGTCGTCCTGTACCTGCTCAAGCTGCGCAGGCAACCCGCGAGTGTATCGACGCTCATGTTCTGGCAGCGCGTGACCGCGGATCACCGGCGGCGGGCGCTTTTCCAACGGCTGCGGCAGATTCTTTCGCTGCTGTTGCAACTATTGATCTTTGGGTTGCTGCTGTTCGCGCTCGCGCGGCCGGAACTCGCCTCGTTTCGCGGCGCGGAGGCCGGGCTCTCGACGGTCGTCGTGCTCGACGCCCGCGCGCGAATGCAGGCGCGTACGGCCGACGGCGGGACGCGTTTCGCGCAGGCCCGGCGCGTCGCCGAAAGTTATCTCAACCGCGCTTCCCCGCGCCAGCCGGTTGCCTTGCTCGCGGCGGAAAGCGCCCCGCGCGTGGTTGTTGGACTGACGGGCGAGGAACGCGCGCTGCTCGCCGGCCTGGAAGACATTCATCCCGCCGATGCGGGCGGGCGCATCGAGGATGCCGTGCGCCTCGCGGCCGATTTGCTCGCGGCGCGGCCTGGCGGCAAACGCGTGATCGTTGTCACCGACCATGCGCCGGACCTCCCAAAACCCAAGGAAGGGTCAGCCGTCCAGATCGAGACGCATCTCATCCCTGCCGCCAACGAAGGACCGCGAGAGAACGTCGGCATCACGAGTCTGACCGCCCGGCCCTTGCCCAACAGCCCCGAGACCGACGAGGTGCTCGTGGAGATCGAAAACTTCGGCGCCCGCCGACAGGCGGGCAACGTCGAACTGTCCTTCGAGGGCCAGCTCCTTGACGTGAAACCCTTCGACCTCGCGCCGGGCGAACGGAGGGCGGACGTTTACCCGGCTTTGGTTTCCCGCGCGCGCATCGCCAATCCGCGCGGCTGGCTGACGGCGCATCTCGACTTACCCGCCGATGAGAAAGCCGCCGATGCCTACGCGCCAGACGACGACGCGTACGCCGTCGTCCCGCCGCCCCGACCCTTGCGTGTATTGCTCGGCACGAAGGGCAACTGGTTTCTGGAAAGCCTGCTCAAAGCCGACGACCGCGTGCGGTTCGACCAACTGGAGCCGGGCGTGTTCCAATCCGCGCAGGCCGCCGGGTTCGACGCCGTCATTCTCGACGATTTCGTGCCGGACGGCTGGACGGCGGACGCGTTGCCGAAGGGGAACTACCTATTTTTGGGTAAGGGACCGTTCGCGGAGGAAACGCCTGCGCTCGAACACCCGCCGATCACGGACGTGGACGCGGGCAGTTCGCTGCTTTACCTGGTGAGCCTGCGGGAGGTCACAATCTTGCGCGCCCGCGCGTGGAGTTTGCCGAACGACCCGGACTCCGCCGCGTGGCGATGGGCCGCGCCAGTGCGTTCGCTGGACCGGCCGCTGGTGCTGACGGGCGAGCGCAAGGGACAGCGACTGGTGGCTCTGGCGTTCGGCGCGTCGGACTCGGACTTGCCGTTGCGCGTGGCGTTTCCGTTGTTGATCCACAACGCGCTGCAATTCGTCGACAACCGCGACGAGGCCGCCGACGTGACCGGGCGGTCCGTGCGCGCGGGCGAGACGACCACGCTCGCGCCGGGCGAGACGCTCTGGACCCGTCCGCAGATGGCGTATCAACCGCTGCCGGCCGGAGGCATCCCGGACGCCGAACGCACGGTGGGCCCGGGGGTGTTCCAGCCGGTGCGCAATGGATACTATCTGCGCCGCAGCGCGGACGGGACCGATGCGTGGCTGGCGGTGAACACCGGCGACCGGACGATGTCGGCGTTGAACGCGCCGGGGGCGGCGGCGGCGGCTTCGTCCGAACCCGCGCCCGCGCCGACGGCGGCGAGGCTGGCCGGTTGGTGGGAGGCGGCGCGGGTGTGGCCGCCGTGGGTGTATCTGGCGTTGATGGCGTTCGCGTTGTGCGCGCTGGAGTGGTGGGGCTTCCACCGGCGAAGGACGGAATAAGAAACGCGTTTCTCGGGTGGGCGCGACAGGCGTGTCGCCCTTCTTGTGCTTGTCATCCTGAGGGGAGTGCAACGAGCCGAAGGACCTCGCCGCGCGGTACTCGCT
>CALMVM010000226.1:0-2698 GCA_937873255.1 uncultured Verrucomicrobiota bacterium
ACGCACCGCCACCCACTTGCCTCCGGGAACCAAGCCGAGCACCAGCGCGCCTAACGGACTCAAGCTCAGCGACAGAGGCTGGCGCGAGAGAACAAGAACACGGAACAGACCCCACCGCCAGCCTCTGTTCGCTGGAGCGCGTGGTTAGGCGATGCGGGTGACAGGTGGCAGGCGGTTGAAGTGGATGTCGAGCAAGGTGTCTGGGGAAAGGCGCACTCGCAGCAGGCCATGAACGGCCAGCACGAAGTTGCTGAGCCAGCACAGATCGCGGCCAGACTGCCCAACGAAAAGACTCACGCCGCCAGTGTACGCTGTGTAGTGCAGCGAGATCAGCAAAGGCGGCAAACCCTGTACGGGCATGGTCACCTCGCCGCTGGACCAATCCACCGATGGATCGAACGTGTAATCAGCGAGAGAGTCGCTTGGCACGGTGCCGCCGTTCGCCACGCCAACCTCGTATCCCACGGTAAACACGATCCGGATGGCTGCTGGCGGAGTGTCCATGAGAGTGTGCGTAGCATCGCCTAACAAGGATTAGGCCTATTTGGGTGAAACAAGAAATACTTGATAGCCGGTAGCGGCGTCGTTGCCTGCGGAGAGCATCACGACGGTTTGCTGCGGGTAGACAGTGATAGACGTCTCCATCGTTATGCCGTCGAGCGGCTTTCCAGTGATCTTGAGATCGCGGACCTTGGAAGAAGCCGACTCGACAGCAACGCGTAATGTGTCAGACACATTGGTATCTTGGGCTTCGTGGAGCGTGCTGAGCAGCGTTTTGACTTCCGCAGGTTCAAGAAAGCCGACCAAAAGTGTCAGTCCGCGCTGGCTGGGAACGATGGTGTCGGGAAAGCCCTTGGCAGCCTGAAAGGATGCAGCCGCCATCGCCTTCTGAACAGTCGCAGGGGGCGACTTCAGTGCAATGACGCTGTATTGCGGTTCTTCGGCATGCGCCTGATTTACAAGCAGCGCGGCTGCAACTGTTGAGTATCGGAGTAGTGCAATGATGTTCATATGGATTCTGGTGGAGTGTGTGCTAGTGGCCTAACGGACTCAAGCTCAGCGACGGCTCATGGCGACGCAAGACGTGGATTGCAGAAACGACGTGACCGCCATGAGCCGTTCGCTGGAGCGCGTGGTTAGGCCTTGGCGGGTAAACCTTCGCGCAAAGGCCTCTCGGCCGGCAGGTCGGCAGGTGCAGTCCCGGCGGGGAACTCGCCTGTACGCATGGAGTCGAGGCGCGCTACCACGACCCGCAATGACTGGGGATGAATGTGATGACCGGGATTCAGATGGGTATGGTGCCCGAAGTCGTCCATCGGCGTGCCGGAGAGAAAAAGCGCCTGATGGAGGTCTGCTTCGGCGATGAGCAACTCACCCAGCGAGCGCAGGCCGTCTGGGTCGCCCGTGATATGGACGGTGCGCTCGCCATCGAACTCACTGTGGGAGACGATGAGATTGCCACGCTGACTTGGGAAGGTGAACCAGTGTGTGGGTGTGGACATGACGGGATGGGCCTAACTATTTATTAGACGAAAGTTCGCAAAACAAGACGAACAATTTTTCGTCTATTCCTGCCTACCATCTTCTCCGTCTAGTGGTGCTTCGATTCGCTGCCAGAAGGGCTCCAGTTCCCTCACCAGAAAATCCAGCACGTCTTCCGCCGAAACCGGCAAATCCCCCGCCACCGCGTCCAGGTACAACCCCCTCGCGGCGTACAGTTCCGCCGTCGCACCAGCGTCGAGTTCGATCAGGTCGAAAAAACTCCCCTTCGCCGCTTCCATCTCCGCCGCGATGGACCATTTCGCGCCAGGAATGGTTGCCTGTCCAGCCGTGCGGAACAGCGCCGCCTTACCCATCACCGTACCAGCCCGGTCCAGCGGCGGCGAGGACGGCGACGACACGCAGCACGCCCGCGCTTCGTGCAGGATCGAACGCCACCGCTTCCAGTTGTCGCCCGCCTCGAAACCCAAGAACACTTTCCGCCCGTCGCCCGGCGGTGTCCACATCACGGGCAGCAGGTCGTCGCGCACGCTTTTCGTGTTGGCCGATACCTTCCAGCCGGGCCGGTCGCGCGCCACGTCCTCCACCAGCCAGCGGAACGCATCGGGGTTGAACCCAAGCCGCTTCGGCTTGCGCGCGAGGTCGTCGGCGTAACGATCCAGCAGCCCACCCAGATCCGGGCCGGTCGGCACGGTCATCGTGGCCTTCCTCGCGGCGACGGCGCGGTCCTGCGCGTTCCACCACGTCTCCTGATGTTCCCAGCGCGTGCCGCACAGTTGCAAAAACTGCCGCGTGCCCATGCGGTTGCGCTCGGTGGGGAACTTGCCTTGCAGCCATTCGCCGCCCAGGAACGCGCCAACCTGCCCGGCCGGCACGTCCCATTCCTTGCAACGCTGCCGCACGAGTTCCTCGGCCTGTGCGCGGTTGAGTCCTTCGAGCGCCAGCGGCGTGAAGCGGTCCTTGTCGGCCGTTTCCATGTGCCGGGCGACGGTTTCCTCCCACGGCTGCTGGTTGGCCGTGACGACCATCATCTGGTTCGGGGCCAGCAGGTGAATCTGCGCGACCACCGTGCCGAAGCACCGCGCCAACCCGGGCGCGTGTCCGTAGGCTTCCGTCTGGTCGAAGCAAAACACGAACGGCCGGTAAAACGCCGCCAGTTGGCAAAAAACCATCAAGCGCCGCCAGCAAACCTCCTTGA
>CALMVM010000226.1:2801-6943 GCA_937873255.1 uncultured Verrucomicrobiota bacterium
CGTCGGGTTCCAGCGCCTGACCGCCGAACCACGCCAGGCACAACGCGCGCGCCTCGTCCTCCGGGCGCGACGCGGCGTAACGGAACAACACGCGCAGCCAGCCCGGCGACTGCGTCTGCAAGCCGGCGCGGCGCAACTCGCTTTCCATGTCCCGGTAAAAATGCTCGAACACCGCGCGCATCCATTGCGCCCAAGGGTTCGCCTCGTCCGCGAGCGAGAACGCCTCCACCGGGTTGCCGCGCAGCCACGCGGCGGCCCCGGCGGGGTCGGCGTGCTCGACGCGGCCGGCGTCGATCAATCCGGCGACGAGGTGTGCCAGCACGCCGTGCGCGAACGCGTCGAGCTGCGAGGGCGGTTCGCCGCCGGGATAAAAGGCCGCTGCCTCGCCGTCGCCCGCGCGTTCCGGGAAGGTCAGCTCGTGGACGGTGCGCAGGAGGATCGATTGCCAGCACAGACTCGCGCTCTGGAAGGGCGTGACGTGGATGAGCGTCGCGCGGCCTTCCAACGCGGCGAACAGGCGGCCGAGCAGGTGCGACTTGCCGTAGCCGGGTTGCGGCGAGACGACGAGTTGCGCGGGCTCGGCCATCGTCCGGCGCGCGGGGGTTGATCTGGCGGCGGCCCCAGGGTCGGACGGCGGGTGCAGGCGCTTGAATTGCGCGAGGAGTTTGCCGAGGGCGTGGTCGTTCAACCCCGCGACGGAGGTGTGCGGCTGGCGGGGTTCGCGGAAAACCCGGTCGGCGAACGGATTGAAGTCGGAATCGGTGTCCATGCCCACGGTCAGGTAGCCGGCGGCCAACATGCATCCGCCCGCGCCCGGCATCAATGCAGCATTGCGCGTGCTCGCGGCGGGTCGTGAGCGAGTGGCACGTCCGTCGTGAAGGCGAGTGTTGTTTTAACACGGAGACACGGAGGCCGGAGGAGGACAGAAGGAGAATAAGCAGAAACAAAAGGCGTCCTCCTATTTGCTTGTCCCTTACCCACTCTGCCTTCTCCGCCCTCCTCAGACCTCCGTGTCTCCGTGTCAAAACAACACCCGCCGGTCCACGGACACCGTGCCGCTCGCCCATGATCTCCGCGTGGCATCATGCGGGCGGAACGTCGTCCAACCGCACCAACAGGTATCTCTCTCCGTCCATTTCGACCGCCCCCGCGCGGACGGTTTCATCCGCCAGCGACCAATCTCCCAGGCTCAACGTCGCCCGACCCTCGCGCCAGAGCGTGGTCAGGCGTTCCGCCAGCGCCACGCCACCGGCGGCCCGGCACAGGTGGGCGATTTTCACGTCGGGGAAACCACCCGACTCGCGCACCAGCCGCCGGTAGGCGTCGAACAACGTCGCGTCATCATTATCCGCGTCGTCGCTTTCCGGCGCGGCGGGCGTGGGAACAGGGGGCAGCGCGTCGGCCACGTCGTCCTCCAGCCACACCCGCAACGGCCCCGCGAACGCCACGAATTTATTCCGCCCGTGACGCAACGGCACGACCTGCCGCGCCGCTTGCAAATGTTCGAGCGCGGGGCCGAGGAGCGGGCGTTCGTGCGCGGGCAGCTTGCGCAGAAGCTCCGTTTCCTTCCACAACGTCGGCGGCGTCTCCGAGACGCCCGGCGCGTACGCCGCCAGAGCCAGCAGCCGCGCGCCGACCGTCGCCGCCGTGGGGAGATGTTCCGCCAGGAAATATCGCGCCGCCTTCGCGGTCCCCAGCGTCCCGACGCCGCCCGTCGCGACCAGCGCCGCGAGCGCCTCGCGCCGGGCCGCCGATGCGGCGGATTTACCGGACAACCGCAGGCCGGCGGCGTTGGCACCGGCCGGGCCCGCGCGGCGCAAGGTTTCCAGCAGGGCGGCGGAGGCTTCCTCCACCCCCGGCGCGGCCTTCCCCGTTGAAGCGCGCGACGATTTCACGGCTCCGTCCCGCCGTCGGACTTGTTAGCCAGTTCGTGTTCCAGCACCTTCTCGCTCTGGCGGGTGCGCTTGAGATGGGCCAGCAGGAACCACACGATGAGCGAGTTCAACAGCAGCGCGCCGATCTTGAGCAGCATCATCTTGTCGAGCACGAACTCCGCGCGCTGTTCCTCGGGCACGAGGTTGATTACCTTCGAATTGGTCACGTGCGCCGTGCGATGGAAAATCTCGTACAGCTCGATGGGAATGCCCAGGGAGGTCAGGATCACGGTGAAATACTCCGCCCATTTCTTGCGCAGCAGCAGCCCGACTCCCTCGATGCAAAACGCCACGCCCGAGATCGCCGCCAGGATGCCGACGAGCATTTTTTGCTGGTCCTTGAAGCCGGCCGCCTTGGTCAGGAAATTCTTGATGAACGCCCGGTCGCCGTCGATGCGGAAGACGTGGACGAGCTTGCGCAACTCGACCTCTGTGTCCTTGTGCACCATGCGCAGCAGGCCGAACGCCACCGCGAAAAACAGGAGCGCCTTCATCAGCTTGAACACTGCGATGAACACCAGCGCTTGGTTGCCCGCGCGCTTGGCGGCGACGGCCGCGGCCGGCACGGCGACGGTGGCGGGAACGGGATCGGTGGTTTGCATGGAGAAAAGGTTCAGGGGGAACGAACGCCGCGCCCGGGGTTTGCGTGGGGAGTCATGGCTCCCGGCCGACTAATCGTCCGCTTTTGCATTTGGCGCCTTGCGTTTCCCGACGAAACGGCATTTTGCCATCGCGGGACCGAAACGCCAAGCACATTGACGCGCGCGGCCCGTGACAAATTCCTTGCAAAGCCCCGGCATCGGCCGGAAGGGTGGCCCCTATGCAGAAAATGGGCGTGCTCGGTTGTGTCGGAATTCTCTTCGTGGTCGGACTCATCGTCGTGCTTGTCGGCGCGTCCGGGTACAACGGCCTCAACGTCAAAGCCAACGCCGTGGACGGCAAGTGGGCCGACGTGCAAACGCAATACCAGCGCCGCGCGGACCTGATCCCCAACCTCGTCAACACGGTCAAGGGGTCGGCCGACTTCGAGAAATCGACCCTCGACGCCGTCATCAAGGACCGCGCCAGCGCCACGCAGGTCAAGATCGACCCGAGCCACGCGCCGACCGACCCCGCCCAGCTCGCCGCCTACCAGAAGGCGCAGGACTCGCTTTCCGGTTCGCTCTCGCGCCTGCTCGTCTCGGTGGAGAAATATCCCGACCTGAAGACCACCACGGCCTTCCGCGACCTGTCGGCGGACATCTCCGGCACGGAAAACCGCATCGCCGTCGCGCGGCACGACTTCAACGACGCGACGCAGGCTTACAACACCTCCCGGCGCGCGTTCCCGACCGTGCTCATCGCTGGCATGCTCGGCTTCCAGGACAAGCCGTTCTTCAAGGCGGACGAATCCGCGCAAAACGCGCCGAAGGTGGATTTCGGTACGCCCACGCCGGCCGCCGCGACGCCCTGACGCGTGGCCTAAGCTTCGCGCCCGGCGACGGGTGCGGATGCGGCCGTCGCCCTCGCCTGATCCGTCCCTTTTCCCCGGGAATCCCATGCCGACCTTTCTTCTCCGGCGGTGGCTGCTCCCTTGCCTGCTCGTGCTCGCGGCCTTCACCGTGAACGTGGCGGCTCGGGCGGCGGAGGTCATCCCGGACGCGCCGACGCGCTATTTTAATGACTACGCGTTGGCGGTCAAACCGGAGACGGCCGACCGGCTCAACAAGGAACTGGAGGACCTGGAGAAGCAGAGTTCCAACCAGATCCTCGTCTGCGTCTACCCGCAGATGCAGACGGATTCTTCCATCGAGGATTATTGCCACCGCATTTACGCGGGCTGGCACGTCGGGCAAAAGGGCAGGAACAACGCCGCCGTCCTGTTCGTCTTCGTGCAAAGCCGCAAGATGCACATTGAGACGGGCCGGGGCCTGGAAGGCTCGTTGCGTGATTCGGTCTGCAAGGACATCATCGCCGACCAGAGCGCGCCGAAATTCAAACAAATGCCGCCGGATTACGACGGCGGCCTGACGGCGGGCGTCGAGTCGATGATCAAGGCGACCCGGGGCGAATACCAAGGCACCGGCCGGACCGTCAACCAGGAGAAGAACCCGGCTAACGGGAACGGCGGCGGATTGGGTTTTGGCACGATCCTCTTTTTCATCTTCATCGCCTTCATCTTGTTCTCTTCATTCTTGGGAAGGGGCGGCGGGGGAGGCGGCCTAGGCG
>CALMVM010000227.1:0-5326 GCA_937873255.1 uncultured Verrucomicrobiota bacterium
CCAGCGCGACGAAAATCGCCAGCACGCCCGCGCCCGGCCCGGCGACCGTCGCGTCAGCCGCGCCATGGACGCGACCGACAACGGCTTGCGCCAGCCCGCCCGCCGCGCCGGCGGCCAAAAACAGGGTCACGACGTGCCGCCGGCCGACGATGGATTCCAGGTGCCGGCCCGCCAGCAACAGCAGCGGCAATTCCACCAGCAACAGCCACGACACACCGCCCGGCAGGAAGAGTGACGTGAACGGCTCCCACAACCGCCCCTCGGAAAGACCGTCGAACGTCAGCCCCGCCCAGCGTTGCAGGCCGGCCTCCGCGCCCTCGCCCGAGAGGCGCGAGGCGTACCAACCCGCCAGACCCGCGAGGCTAGCCGCGAGCAGACAAACGGTCGCCGACGGCAGGGTGGGGCGATGCCGCGCGAGGATCGTTCGACTCCAAGGGATTCGCATAAAGGCGAGGACGTTGGGGAAGAGAATCGGCTGGCAAGAAGTCTACCGGATTTCCCCGGTTTTGTCGAATGTTCCCGCGCGACCGATTTTGCCCTCCCAACAGTGACAGAGAGCCAGTTTCGCGCCATGTTCGCGGGGTCGGAAAACATCGCCATGAACTTCGAGGAAAACTCCGTACTTTTCGGCCACGACCCGTCCACGCGCATCGTCTCGGTGGAACTCACCGGTGAGAACGAGGTGCAGGTCTACCGCCGTCCGGCCGGCGGCGGCCCGACCGAGGTCGAGCGCGCGAGTTTCCGGCCGTTCCTCTGGCTCTCGGGCGAGCAGGAAGGCATCGAGAGCGACCCGCTCGCGGGCGGGCTGACGTTCGACCGGCTGGTGCAATGTGCGGGCTGGGGGGACTTCAAGTCGCTGCAAAACGTGACCCTGCGCGACCGCTCGGGCGTGCGTTATTTCACGCTGAACGACCCCGTGCAGCAGTACCTCACCGCCACGGGCCGGACACTGTTCAAGGGGATGGATTTCACCGAACTACGCCGCATGCAGATCGACATCGAGACGTTCTGCACGGAGGGTTACGAGTTCCCCAACGCCGAACGCGAGGGCGATCATCTCATGGCGATTGCCGTGAGCGATTACACGGGCTGGGAGGAGATCATCCTCATCGACCGCGCCGACGCCGCCAAAAGCGAGAAGGCCGCGCTCGAACGCCTGAATGCGATCATCAAGGAACGCGATCCCGATGTCTTCGAGGGGCACAATTTTTTCAAGTTCGATCTGCCCTACCTCGCCGCCCGCGCCAAGCGGCACAAGGTCAAGCTCGCCTGGGGCCGCGACGGAACCTTACTAACATCCCGACCCTCGCGTGTACAGATCGCCGAGAAGACGATCCACTACCCCAAGTTTGAGGTACGCGGACGGCACATCATCGATACGTTCCTGTTGTTGCAGCTCTACGACATCGGCACGCGTGAGTTGGAAAGCTTCGGGCTGAAGGATGCCGCGCGGCATTTCGGCATCGTCGGTGGCGGCAGCGTGGAGGGTGCCGGCGCACCCGACACCGCCGACAGCGAGACCGACACACCCGAACGCACTTACCTCGAAGGCAAGGGTATCCAGTGGGCGTACGAACACGACGTGGAAGCGTTCAAACGCTACGCGCTCGAAGACGTGCGCGAGACGCGCGCGCTGGCGGATTTGCTCAGCCGCTCGTACTTCATCCAGGCGCAGATTTTCCCGTTCAACTACCAGGAGATACCCGTTCGTGGGCAAGCGACGCGGGTGAACTCGCTGTTCCTGCGCGAATACTACCGTCGCGGGCATTCGATCTCCAATCTGCCCGAAGTCCGGAATTTCGAGGGCGGCTACACGGATATCTTCGTGACCGGCGTGGCCGAGAACGTGTGGCATTGCGACGTGGCGTCGCTGTACCCGTCGGTGATGTTGAAGTTCGACGTGTTTCCCGCCAACGACAAGCTGGGCATCTTCCACGGGCTGGTGGCGGATTTGCGGAAGTTCCGGCTCGCGGCGAAGGCGGAGATGCGTGCCTTCAAACCGCATTCGCGCGAGTACGCACGGATCAACGCGCTGCAAAATGTCTTCAAGGTGCTCATCAATGCGTTCTACGGATATCTCGGTTTCGCGCAGGGACATTTCGCGGATTACGACGCCGCCGCGCGCGTGACCGAGATCGGCCGCGACCTGCTCAAGCAAATGGTCGCGTGGCTGCAAAATCGCGGGGCCAACGTCATCGAGATCGACACGGACGGCATCTACTTCGTGCCGCCCGAAAAGACGACGGCCAACATGCTGCAAACCGGGCTCGGCGAGGTGCTGCCGGCGGGGATCGACATCGAGTTCGACGCGAAGTACCGGGCGATGTTTTCCTACAAGGCGAAGAACTACGCGCTGCTCGACGAGGACGGCCGACTAATATTGAAAGGCGGCGCGTTGAAGTCGCGCGGGCTGGAGCGTTTCCAGCGCCAATATCTGGAACGCTCGATCCGCCTGCTGCTCGAAGGCCGACCCGGAGAAGTATCGGCGTTGCGGACGGAGTTCACCGAGGCGATCCGCGAACGCCGCTGGCCCATCGAGATGCTGGCGAAGGCGGATACCTTGCAGGATTCGCTCAGTCAGTATTCCAAGAAGATCGAGGGCAACGCGCGGAATCGTTCCGCGCCGTACGAGCTGGCACTGCGCAGCAAACGCGTCTACCAACCCGGCGACCAGATCCGCTACTATATTACCGGCACGAAGAAGAAGGTGAGTTCTTACGAGAACGCCAAACTGGCAAGCGAGTGGAACGCTGACGTGCGAGACGAGAACGTGGAATACTACGTCGGCAAGCTAGACGAGTTGGCGAAGAAGTACGAGGAGTTCATCCCGAAGGACGACAGCAAGGGTTACAAGCCAGGGCAGGGGGAGTTGTTCTGAGGGTGGCAAAGTTATAACCGGATGGGTTCCAAAGCGGGGTCGTCGAGCAAAGCCAACCGCCAAGTGGGCGCGAGACCAGCGAGGCGGCGCACCACTGCTTTCGCCTCACCCAACCTGCCAAGCGCCACCAGAATCTGTGCCTGCCAGTAGAGAATGGCTGGATTCATCTGGTAGGCAGCATCCACCGAACTCAGTTCCTCCCAGGCGGCCTGTGTCGCACCGAGGGCAAGCCAGCCTTCGGCGGCTTGGATGATGCGTTGCGCGGCGAGGTCGGCATATACTGCTTTAGGCATTATCAGGTCTAGGGTTTATCGGCTCGCGGCGGAGATTTTGGGGTGGTCCGCACGATCCGGGTCGTTTTTTTTGGTCGGAGCGGGGGCGGTGGCGACTTCCGAGTCGCGTCGACGATCTCCGCTCTTAACTTGGCAAGGTCGCCGTCCGAAAGGTTGGTCGGCTTGGCACCACGTTTGACCCGTTCATTGGCGATGGCTGCGGCCAGCGTGCGAAAGTCCCAATTCACCGCCGCCCGCGCCGCATCCGCCAAGGTCCAACCGCAGGATTGCAGACGCTCGGCCATGCGCAGGGCGTTGCTTTGATGCTCCTGCACGATGGCGCGGTACACCTCTGGCTGGTGCTTAAATGGTGGCTTGCGTGGATGCATCAGTAAAAGCGTTTCTTACCCTAGCTAAGGCTATCTTGCCTTCATTTTGAAAGCAAGGACTGCTTGCTGGGAAAATGCGAGCATGACCAAGACGGTCCACAGTGCCCGCTCCCATATCCTCTGCGAGCACCTCCGCGCCTTGCGTCAGGCGGCGCAGATGACCCAGCGCGATCTCGCTATCGCACTCGGACGTGAGCATGGCTTGGTTGCCCGGATCGAACTCGGCGAAAGACGCGTCGATCTGGCCGAAGCGTACGAAATCTTTATCGCCTTGGGTGCAAAGCCCGAAAAGGAGGCTGCCGCCTTGATGCGCAAGTTCTCCAAAGTGACTGGTTAGCAAGATAAAGCGCCATTCGGGACGGGCATCTTTTCTGATCGACTGCCCGGGCCTCGCGGCTCGATTGTGGAAGCGACTTCACTTATTAACATCCAACGCAGGCCGCAGAACGCGCTCGGCGAGGTCGTAGGCTTCCGCGTCACGGTTGGGTTGGCCGGCGGGGAAAAATTGCTCGACCTTCAACTGACGCCGCGAGCATTTCGGATTCGACGCGCGGTTGCCCGCCTCGTCGAGATAGAGCGGGCGGCACGCTTGCAGCAACGGCAGGATCGTCGGCACGGGACACGGAAAAACGCACTGCCAATCCAGATCGCCGGAGAGCAGGTTTTGCCCCGGCTTCCCCCAACGGAAACCCGTGTGGTGCGTCGCCTCGATGGGCTCCGCGAACCGGAACCCGGTGGCGAGTTCCCATTGGTTCAGGGCGGTGTAATTGATGTCCTCGCCGTCACCCGTCTTGTAATATTCATTCGAGACCGTCGCCAGCCACAGGCCGGACGGGTCGAAGAACGCTCCCCCGATCCCGTCGGGATCGGGCGTCAACTGCCGCAGGACGTGCCAGGCCGCTGCGTCGATCAGATACCCGTTGCCCGTCACGAGCAGATCGCCGGCCGGGGAAACCTTGACGAAACGCACCCGCGTCGTCAGGCGGATCGGTTCGCCCATCGGCGCGCCGGTTTCCGCGTTCCATCGCCGGACCGTGCGGTCATCCGACGCCGTGACGAGCCACGTGCCGTCCGGCCCGAAGCAGGGTGAGAATACGTCGTCGTCGTGGTGCAGCGGCACGCCGACCGGACGTCCGTTGGCCGTGTCGTAAACGACCGCGACGGAAGGCGCGTTGTTGTCCGGCCGGTCCGACTGGCTCCCGTAGCTCACCGCGACGCGCCGGCCGTCGGGCGAGAAGTCGTGTCCCGTGATCGGCTGCTCGACCTCCAGCGGCGGTTGCAGATCGGCGACCTTGACCCGCTGACCCGTTTTCGGGTCGCGCCGGAAAATCGTGCCGACGACCGTCTCGTCGCCGACCTCGCCGGTCTCCAGTTCGTAGCCACCGGGGGCGGCTGGCTTGTCCGGGACGGAACGCAGCGACAACGCCGGCTGGTCCAGCGCGGCGCGCGACCAGACGCGGACCTGGTTGTCGGCGCTGGCCACGGCCAGCCAGCGGCCGGTGTCGTCGAAGCGCGCCGCCCCGCCGAGCGAGAACGAATAGGCCAGGGGCAGGTAGACCGCCGGCGCGGGCAGCGAGAGGGTGGTCTCGCGCAGGGCTTTTTCGTGGAAGGAATCGGCGACGATCACGGTCGAGCGGCGCGACGCCTCGCCCGGCACCAGCACCCAGGAGGAACCACGACGGTCGAGCGTGAGCAACTGCGCCGCGCCCCGTTCCTTCCAGAACTGTTCGAACAGGAGTTTCCCGTCGTGGCGGTCCACGAGCGCGGTGCCGTTGTCCGTGGTGAAC
>CALMVM010000227.1:5336-12717 GCA_937873255.1 uncultured Verrucomicrobiota bacterium
AAGACCCAGCCCCGGTTGACCGGGACCTTCTGGCGCGCGTGGGATTTCGGGTCGATCCATTCGAGGGTCGCCGCGACGCCCGCCGTTCGTTCGCCGGACGACCAGTTCCCGACCAGCGCGAGCCCGGTTTCCGAGGCGACCGCCACGCGCATGTCCTGGGCCACGTCGGCGGAGAATAGCGGCTTCTTCAGGTTCGGCGCGTCCAGGCCAAGCCAGAAAATCCGGTGTTTCTCGCGGTCGTAAACGACGAAGGTCCCGGTCCCTTCGGCCACCGAGGTCTCGAACACCGGCATCTCGACGACGCGGCGGCGCACATCCGGCGCGAACTTCGCGTCTTCGAGCGCCCCCTCGTCGCCGATGCCGAAGAGGATTTTCCAGTTCGCGCCGGCCGGTTCGAGCACCTGCGTGAGCCGGCTGCCGCTGCCCCAGTCCCGCCCGCTGTGGACGACGAAGCGGTCGGCGCGGGGCCAGGAAAGATCGAGCACGTCGAAAACCGTGAAATTTTCGGCGACCACCGTCGGCTCGGGAGACGACCCGTAGTTCCAGCGGAAGACCCGGTCGGCGGTGGCGACGGCGAGCGATTCGCCGTCGGGACTGAACACCACCTTGCGCACCTGGCCGTCCAGCCGTCTTACTAGGCGGATTTCCTGGCCGGTCACGAGGTCCGCAACCATTGTCGAGCCGTCGTTGCAACCGACCGCCAGATGCCGGCCGTCCCGGGAAAACGCGAGCGCCGTGGCGACGCCGCCGAACGTGAACAGATGCTCGGGCACCAGCAGCCGGCCGTCGGTGAGCAGGCGGTGCGCGAGCACGGCGGCGACGCGGTTGTCGGCGTTCGACTCGATGGCGCGCACCGCCAGGGCGAACGCCTCCGCCGCCTCGCCGCGCGAGGCCAGTTCCAGGGCGATGTCGGCGTCGGCCTTGCTGGCACCGAGCCGTGTCTTGCGTTCGGCCTCGACGGCGGTGCCCCGGGCGGTTTGGGCCTCGCCTTCGGCCTTCACGGCGGCGGCGCGGGCGGATTCCGCCTGTTGGCGGGCAGAATCCGCTTGTTGGCGCGCGGCGGATTCCTGGGCGCGCGCCTGTTCCGCATCCGCGCGGCGGCGCTCGGCCAGACCGCGTTGCCACCAGGCCGCGCCGGCGGCGGCGGCGGCCAAAAGCCCGAGGACGCCGACGGCCGCGAGCCAGCGCCGCAAGGCACTCGCCCGGGCGCGGGCGCGGGCGAGCTGGTGGGCCTTGTCGCGTTGCGTGAGCGTGCCCAGCGGGAGGGCCAGCGCGCCGGCGATCACCTTGAGCCTCGCCAGTTCGAGCTGCTGTTCGTAGGCGCGGACCTTTTCGGTCAACTCGCGGGGGGCCAGCGGCGGGCGCGCCGCGTCGTTTTTTTCCTCCAGGGTCGCGCGATAGGCCGCCGTGGTGGTCCAGCCTTCCTCGCGTCCGCCGTCCGGGCGCGCGTCCGCCGCAATCGGCTCGGTGCGGGCGTCCCAATCCAGCGTGCCGTCCTCGCGCGGGACGCCGAAGCGCAGCGGCTCGGGGAAACACTCGGCCTCCGCCGGGATGCCCGCGCGCTGTTTGCCCGCGTCGTCGGACGCGTTCGGCTCGCCGTCGATCATCAGCGCGAGGATGCGGTCGGCCTTGCCCGCTTCCTTGAAAAACCGGATTTCCTCGGCGACGAAGCGCGACTCCACCGCGCGCGGCGAACAGATCACCACCAGCAGTTGGCTGTTGGACAGGGCCGTGCGGATGTTGGCCGTCAGGTCGGCGTTGGCGGGCAGTTCCTCCTCGTCGCGGAACACCGGGTAGAGGCTGGCCGGGATCGTCTCGCCGCGCGTGTTCGCCGTGCCGACGAGATCCGCGGGCACCTCGTAGGTCTCCAGCGATTGGTGCAGCCACGAGGCCCACTGGCGCCCCGGTTGTTTGTTGTCGGCGTGGCGATAGCTGATGAAGACGGCGTACTTCCGTTCGCTGCCGGCTCGCGTCGTTGACTGCTCGGGGGTGGAATCGTCCGCCATGAAATCGTGGTTGCGTTTTTACCTACGGGAGAGGGTTATACGAATTTTGTGCGCGAAGGCCAGCGCGTTCCGGGGATCATGCCGCCAGGGACCCGAACACCGGTAAAAATGGGACAAGCGCGCCGCGAAAAATCGGACACATGCCCTGCAGGATTCTTGCGCGTGGGGAGAACGAACCCGTTTCCCGTTCGTTCACGGGCGCGATAAGGAATTGACAGACAGGCACTTCTTCCGTTCTTTCGGAGTCATCCGTCCCGCACGGGACGCCCAACCCCTCACCCGCCGAAACCGACCATTCGCAAAATGAAGCTGCTTGCCTCCCTCTCGCTCGCCGTCCTGCTCGCCAGCGCTGCCGCCACGTCGGCTGCCACGCCCACGCTCATCAACGCCGAGCCCAGCGGCAAGCGGCTGCTTTCCGTCTCGGACTCGGACGTGACGTCCGAGGCCACCGGCAAGATCGCCCTCCACATCCATAACGACGAGTTGCTGCTCAGCCTCCACGATCCCGCCATCCTCTTTGTGGACGGCACCGACGTGCGGCCGACCCCGGCCGGGGTCGTGCTGGCGACCTTCGACGGCGAGGACATCCGCCACGGCCGCAACGGCAAGGTCGTCATCAACTACCACCACCCCGACATCTGCCCCGATTCCGCCTCCAACCGCATTTACACCGTGCAGGGACCGATGTTGAGCAAACAGCAACTCGTCGCGGTGCTCTACGTGCTCAAGCCGGAGCTTTTCAAGCTGACGGCCGAGGAGGAAGCCGCGCAAAAGAAGGAGATGGCCGACAACGCCGCCGAGGCCGAACGCGAAGCCAACGCGGACCACATCACCGGCAACTGGATGGTGCTCAACGCCAGCGGCCCGGTCGAAAAGATCGGCAACGGTTCCATCGTTTTCGGACCCAAGAAAGGGCAGTCCTACCAGATGTCCCTCGATTACTCGAAGAACGGCGGTCCCTTGTGGAACGGCGTCGCCGTGGCGGGCAAGGTCGAGAGCGACGATCAACCGATCTGGGCCGCCTACGGCACGCCCAAGACCATCGCCATGTGCGTGTACGACATCAGCGGCGGCACGCTGAGCGGCAAGTGGTATCCGTGGTACGCCGACGCCGACCCGAAGAACCTCGGCAGCGAGACGGCGACCGGCCCCGCCACGCTCGAAGGCAACTACAAGGTTTCGGGCAAGACGGCGACCACGGGCGCGGCCTACTCCGGGACGGTCACGATCAAGGCGCTGGAGATCACCGGGTCGGCCGACGACAGCAAGCCTTACCTACTCACGTGGGATTTCGCGGGCACGAAGGTCTACGGCATGGGCATCCGCACGGGCAACCGTCTCTATGTTGCCACCGGCGCGGGGGCGGACGTGATCATCGCCAAGTTCACGCTGCACAACGGCTCGTTCCACGGCGACTTCTACAAGCGCGGGTCGATGGAGATGGGTTCGACCGCCGCGACGAGCATGAATTGATAAAGCCGCGCCAGCGGCAGTCGTCCACAAGGTCCTGATGGCTCTCCGAGCCGTCCGTGGATTTTCCGGCGAGGCGCGCTGTGCGCATGTTGGTCATTCAAGCCAATCGACGGACGGCTCGGAGAGCCATCCCTACCATTTGCCAGAACGACCGGCCGCCGACGCGACCTGACCGGCGGCGGTTTTCGTGTTCGCGGACCGGCCAAACGTTCGTTAGGATAACGGCGAGACAACTCCCCCGCCGTGAAGACCGGCTTCATCGACAAACTGATCTCCCGCCTCGGCCGCGTCGGGCCGGACGAGGCGCGGCGGCACCTGTTGCGCGTCGTCAAGGAGAAAGGGTTCCTCGAAACGATCTTCAACGCGCTCCAGGAGGGCATCGTCGTCACCGACCCGCGCGGACGGATCGTCTACCTCAACGGCGCGGCCACCGGGTTCTTCGGCCTGAGCGCGCAGGCTTCTGTCGGCCAACCCTTGCAGGAACAGGTTCGCGGCCTCGACTGGCCCGCGCTCACGGGCGGCGGCGACCTCGTCAGCCGCGACATGGAAGTTTTCTATCCCGCGCACCGGTTCCTGAATTTCTACGTCGTGCCGCTGCACTTGCAGGACGACACCGCCACCGACGGCCGGGGCGACCCGCACGCGGGTCACGCGGGCCACGCCATGATCGTGCGCGACATCACCGAGGACCGGCGTGAGACGCAGACCACCATCGAAAACGAACGCCTCTCGGCCCTGACGATGCTCGCCGCCGGCGTCGCGCACGAGATCGGCAACCCGCTCAACTCGTTGACGATCCACCTCCAACTCATGGAGAGGAAGCTGCGTAAGCTGCCGCCCGACGCACGCGACGGCCTGACCGAGAGCGTGCGTGTCGCGCAGGACGAGATCCGCCGGCTCGACTTCATCGTCAGCCAGTTTTTGCGCGCGATCCGGCCCGGGGTCGTCGAGACCCGTCCGGGCGACGTGAACGCCATCCTGCGCGAGAGCATCTCCTTTCTCAACGCCGAGATCACCGACCGCGACATCCTCGTGGAACTCGAATTGGACGACCACCTGCCCGCCGTCGAGTTGGATCACGACCAGATGAAGCAGGCGTTCTACAACGTCATCCGCAACAGTTTCCAGGCGATGAAAACCGGCGGCATCCTGCGGGTCACGACGACGCTGGAACCCGACTACGTGGCGGTCGGTTTCGTGGATTCGGGCGGCGGCATCGCGCCGGAGAACATGAGCAAGGTGTTCGACCCGTATTTCACCACCAAGAGCGGCGGCAGCGGGTTGGGACTGCTCATCGTGCGCCGGATCGTGCGCGAACACGGCGGCGAGATCGAATTGCGCAACGACACCGGCCGCGGCCTGACGGTGGTCATCCGTTTGCCGCACGGTGACCGGCGGGCGAGGATGCTGGGGTTTGGGGAGAAGGATGAAGGATGAAGGATGAAGGACGAATGACAAATGGCAGAGAGCGAGTGCCAGACTTACTCTTGAAACATGACACCTCAGAATATCGTCCCACGTCGTCGCCCGTGCCTTCTGGCCTTCGTCATTCGTCATTCATCCTTCATCCTTTTCTGTTGCTGCCTCTTGGCAGCAGGATGCGGCCACCATCCGCAGACGGCGGCGGAACTTTTTGACAAGATGCCGAGGCGCTACGGCGGGGAACTGCGCCTCCAGGGCGAAACCGGCACGCGCACGCTCAACGTCGAACTGCTCGACCTGAAGGTGCGCGACGCCCACCTGTTGGAGTTCAACCGCATCGCCT
The DNA here is from genome assembly GCA_937873255.1 of uncultured Verrucomicrobiota bacterium. Classification (GTDB taxonomy): domain Bacteria; phylum Verrucomicrobiota; class Verrucomicrobiia; order Chthoniobacterales; family SZAS-18; genus CAHJWO01. The sequence goes on from CALMVM010000227.1 coordinate 10,581, forward strand.
ACGAGGTTTCCGGCGGCGGCGAGGGCGTGCACAAGGGCGAAGCGCCCGTCAAGGGGACGGTCTCCGCGCCCGGTGGGGAGATTCGCATCGAGGACGCCAGCGGCGTGGGCGGGGGCGACGCGTTGAAGGCGGGGTCGTTCGAAGGCAAGCTCAGCGGCGACCTGGAGAAGGTCGAGACGAAGTGGAAGACGGGTTACGACCAGACGGTCGGTTTCCAGGGCAAAGCGGCGAGGTGAGCGGTGAACGCCGAACAAAAAAGGACGGCCCCCCGATAGGGAAGCCGTCCTTGTGCCGATGACGAAAACGGGCGTTACATCGTGGCGGGCGGATAGCCGCCAGGATAGGGGGCCGCCAGTCGGCCGCCGGCTCCGATGTAGCGCGCATCACCGAAGCCGAGAATCGGATAGAAAACTGGTGCCAACAAGACCAACCCGGCCGCGAACCCGCCGCTCTTACCGAATGCTTTAGCGATGTTGATGCCGATCATGGTCAAGACGAATGGCAATCCGATGAAGTTCACGAACGGAATCAGCAATAGAACGATATACCAGATGGGCAGCCCGGCAATTTCCAGCAGCACAACGAAATTATACACCGGCACGATCGCCGCCCAACCGGGCTTGCCGGCCTTCGTGAAAACCTTCCACATCCCTGCAATGACCAAGGCGAGCACTGCTAGGTAGACAACGAAAAAGATCAATCCCGCGATTGCCCCAACCGCGCCGCCGCCGCCCGAGGACGAATCGGATTGTGCGAGGAGGCCGGGAAGGTGGAGAGACGCGCTGAAGAGGTTCATGGTCGGTGGTACTTAATGGTTGTCGATGACTGTGTTGGCGTTGATGTAGCGGAATCTCGCGCGGCAACGCGAGCGAATTCTTTCACCTGAACATTTTGCCGGCGTCTCCTTGCAATCTTTCTTTCATCGGTAGTGCCGCCAGCAGTAGGCGAACAGCTCGCGCCGGCCCTCGACCTTGTCCCTCCGCACGGCCGGGTCGCCGGGGAAAATCCAGCGCCCGAACGCCGCCGCCAGCACCCATTGCAACGCCAGCCGCGCCAAGATCGCCGTTTTCACCAGCCGGGGGTGGACAATTTTGAGGTGCTTGCGCAGCAGGTACCAACGCGCCTCGTGGGTTTTGAGCACCCGCGCGCGGGTCGAGACCGGCGTGCCGCCGTAGTCGTGCCGGGCGAGGAGGGCGTCGTCCACGCGCAGGGTCCACGGCGAGGTGCGGTTGAGCTTCATGCAAAAGTCGAAGTCCACGTCGAGCCACTGGAGGTGTTCGTCGAATCTGCCGACCGCGTCGAACGCCGCCCGGCGCACGGCCATCGCGGCGGTGGGAATGCAAATCCGGGTTTCCCGGTCGGGAAAAATCTGCCGCCAGCGCACGATCCAGCTCGGGCCGAGAATGAGCCCGAGGGCATCGGGCTCGGGGTGGACGCAGGCCGTCGGCCGGCCGGATTCATCCTGCGTGCGGAAACCGAGCACGGCTAGGGTCGGGTCGGCGTCGAACGCGGTCAATATTTCGTCGAAATACGGCGTGAGCGGGAAGGCGTCGGCGTCGAAAATGAGCACGAAGTCGGCGCCGACGGCGCGCACGCCCTTGTTGAGGTTGGCGGAGAAGCCGAGGTTGCGCTCGTTGCGGATGACGGTGATGCCGGGTTCGTCGGCGATCCCCTCGGGCGGTGGCAGCGGCGAACAATCGTCGAGCAGGACGATGCGCGCCAGCCGGTCGCCGTGGAGCCGGCGGTGGGCGCGCACGCAATCGAGCGCGAGCGACCAAGTGTTGTAGTTGGTGACGAGGACGCCGAGGGACATGGTAGAAGGCAGAAGGCAGCGTCGAGTCTGCGAGACATCGCCCGCAGGGTGATAACGTAGAAGGAGAATGCGGACGGGCAACGGAGATTGCCCGGGAAGGACGCCCGCCTGAAAATCGATCCTCTCAAAGGCGAGCCCGTATGGTCTTGTTTCCTTCTGTTTTCTCTCCTTCTACCTTCTGCCTTCTGCCTTCTCCCCCAGAAGCCCGCTGATGTCGCGCGCGTGCGCCGCCAGCGTGTGGCCGTCGTACCAACGGCGCGCGGCGGCGGCAACCGTTTCGAGCGAGGTCCCGGGCGCGAGGTCGCCGGCGACGAAATGTTCGCC
>CALMVM010000228.1 GCA_937873255.1 uncultured Verrucomicrobiota bacterium
GCCCCGCCCGCCGCGCTGGCTCCGGGCGGCGCGCTGACCGCCCAGGAGGGGGCGGGCACACTTTCGGTCCGCAACACCGTCCAGCAGCTCCGCTTCGATCAGGGGACCGGTGCCATCCAATCCTGGCGGGTCAACGGCCGGGAATTGCTCGTGGGCGGTCCCGCTTTCAACCTCGGCGAGTCCAGGGGCAAGAACAGCGGCGGCGACGACAAGGGGATTTACCGCGCCATGCAACCGCCGGTGGCGAGCGATGTCCGCCTCACGGCGACACCGGCGGCGGACGGCGGGATGCGCGTGGCCGTCACTGGCACTGTCCTCGCGGCGGCGGGTGGATCGGTCCTGGGGACGCTCACGTGCCATTACGACATCCGGCCAAACGCCGAGATCGCAGTGCACTGGACGTTGGACTGGAGCGCCGACGACACGCGCCTCTGGGAACAGGGTCTCCGGTTCACCGTGCCCCCCGGGTTGACCGTGATGAACTGGCAGCGCGACGCCTATTTCACCGATTATCCCGCCGGACACCTCGGCGAACCGGCGGGCACGGCCCGGGCGGGCGACGTTTCGTTCCGGGCTTCCAAGCGCGGTCTGCACTGGCTGACGCTCACCGGGCCCGGTGGCCCCGGGTTCGCCTTGCTGCCGCTGGACGGTCCCCTGATCGGCCGCGCCGACACGACCGCGAAGGGCACGACGCTTTTCGCCAGCAGCGGGTTGGCGGGCGACTATGGTCTGTCGCGCCAGTGGGTGGAAGACCATGCCGTCCACGCGGCGAAGGGGAAACCGCTTTCCGGCTCCTTTACCCTCCGCGCGATCATCGCCGCGCCTACCTTGCGCCACTGAGGCGCGCTCCATGTCTCTTCCATGAAAAACAACACCCTCCCCGGTCTGCTCGCAGCGCCGCTCCCGCCCGGTCGGAACCGATCCTCGGCCACACATCCTCGGCTGCCAGCCATGAGACGCCTTTTCCTGCCCCTTGCCCTGCTGGCCGGGTTCGTCCTGCCGCCGGTGGCCTGCGCGCAGGACGCCGCTGTTTACCAGGATATCAAAGCTCCGTTGGAAGCCCGCGTGGAAGACCTCTTCAAACGGCTCGCCCCGGAGGAAAAACTCTCCCTGCTCGGCGGCACCGGCTTCCCGACGCAGCCGATCCCCCGGCTCGGCCTGCCTGCCATCGGCATGATCGACGCCGGGCAAGGCGCGCGGGGCGGCCTGCCTCCGACCGAAGGCCCGGCCACGGCGTTCCCGGCGGGCGTTTGCATGGCCTCGACGTGGAACCCCGAGTTGATCGGGCGCGTCGCCCAGGCCATCGGCGAGGAAACGCGCAACAAGGGGCCGGGTTCGCAGGTGTTGCTCGGACCGGCGGTCAACATCCACCGCGGTCCGCTGGGCGGGCGCAACGGCGAGTACTTCAGCGAAGACCCGTTCCTCGCCGCGCGTCTGGCGGTCGGCTACATCCGGGGGATGCAGGGTACGGGCGTGGGGGCGTGCATCAAGCACTTCGCCTGCAACAACCACGAACACGACCGCTTCGAGATGAACGTCAACGTGAGCGAACGGGCGTTGCGCGAGATTTATTTCCCGGCGTTCGAGGCGGGGGTGAAGGAGGGCAGGGTGTGGATGGTAATGAGCAGCTACAACCTGGTCAACGGCACGCATTCCAGCGCGAACAAGTTCCTGCTGCTCGACGTGCTGAAAAATGGCTGGGGATTCGACGGGCTGGTGACGAGCGACTGGGGCATCCACGGACCCGTCAGCGTGCAGGCGGGCAACGACCTGGAAATGCCCGACCACAAGTGGACTAGGCTCGACCGGCTCCAGGCGGCGCTGGCCGACGGCAGCGTCACCTGGGAACGGGTGGACGACGCGGTGCATCGCTATTTGCGGACGGCGATCCGCGTGGGGTTGCTCGACGCGCCTCGACCGACGCCCGATCCCAAGCAGGTCAACTCGCCCGAACACGCCCGGGTCGCCTACGACGCGGCGGCGGAGGGCATCGTGCTCTTGAAGAACGAGCGCGATTTCCTGCCGTGGGACCGCGCGCGGCTGCACTCGGTGGCCGTCATCGGCGAGGAGGCGCGGGCCATGCAATATGGCGCGCGGGGCAGTCCGATTGTCTACCCGTTGCACGCGACCGAACTGCTGGACGGGGTCCGGCAAAAAGCCGGCCCCGGAATCGAGGTGCGCTACGCCACGGGGCGGGCGGCGGGCGAACCGGTCTCCGGCGACGTGATGACCCCGGTGGGCGGAAGCGGCGGGCACGGGTTCTTGGTGGAGTATTTCCGCAACGAGAACCTCTCGGGCCAGCCCGCGGTGACGCGGGTGGAACCGGAGGTCAACCTCTCCGAGGTGGTGTCGCCCGCCCCCGGCATCCCGCGCGAGCACTACAGCGCGCGCTGGAGCGGCACGTTGCGTGCGCCGGTGTCGGGTGAGTACACCTTTACCTTCGCGGGCGACGACGGCTACCGGCTGTTCGTCGATGGCAAGGCGCTGATCGACGAATGGGCGCATCCCAATGGGACGAAAAGCGCGGGGCTCAAACTCGAAGCGGGCCGGTCCTACGAACTGCGCGCCGAGTTCTTCCAGTCGGGTGGCGACGTGCGCGCCCAACTCAGTTGGCGGGTGCCGGGCCAGGGGATCTACGCGGCGGCGGTAGAGGCGGCGAAGCAGTCGGACGTGGTCGTGCTCTGCGTTTCGACCAAAGGCACGGACAGCGAGGGCCAGGACCGCAGGTCGATGGACCTGCCGGGCAAGCAGGCCGACCTCATCCGCGCCGTGACCGAGGCAAACCCGCACACGGTCGTCGTGCTCAACAACGGCGGCCCGGTCACGATGAAGGACTGGCTCGACCGCGCGCCCGGCGTGATCGAAGCATGGCTGCCGGGGCAGGAGGGTGGGGGGGCGTTGGCGTCGATCCTCTTCGGCGACGTGAATCCCTCGGGCAAGCTGCCCGACACTCTGGCCGTCGCGCGCAACGATTATCCCGACGCGCCGAACTTCCCCGGGAGCAACGCGACGGTGAACTATGCCGAAGACATCTACGTCGGCTACCGCCACTTCGACAAAAGGAACGTCGAACCGCTGTTTCCCTTCGGCTACGGGTTGTCTTACACGACCTTCGTTTATCGGAACTTGCAGCTTTCGCAACCCGGCCTCCAACCCGATGGCACCGTCAGCATCAGCGTGGATGTGACCAACACCGGCCGGCGCGATGGCCAGGAGGTCGTCCAGCTTTACGTGCGTGACCCTGACCCAAAAATAGATCGGCCCGTGCGCGAACTCAAAGGCTTCGCCAAGTTGGCGCTGCGGGCCGGTGAAACGAAAAACGTGCAACTGACCATCCGTCCGCGCGACCTGGCCTACTTCGATGTTCCGGGACACCAGTGGAAGGCCGACGCTGGCGTCTACGAGGTTGAAATCGGCGCGTCTTCCCGAGACATCCGGCAAAAGGCCCCCTTGCGACTAGAGGCGGCTTTCGCCGAACCGGTGTACGTATCGAAATGACCCGCCCGAGAATCATGGATGGCTGCCGTCGTTGTGATCTTGCCACGTTGGCGTGGCACGGCGCAGTGCGGGCTCTATGGTGTTTCAGCTCGGGGGATCCAGATCTTTGTTCCCGCCACGAACCACCGCCGTCCGGGGCGGAACGGGAACGGTCAAGGATCGACTTGCACGCGGTAAAAGGCGCTTGAGGCGGGGGGAGAAGGGTCGGAAAAGCTCAGCCGGGTACCGGTGGTGCCCGCCCGGGAGGAACCGAGATTGGTGAAGCTGCCGCCGTCCGGCGATCCGCTACGCTGGAGTTGGTAGGTGTGGCCCGTGTAGCCGTTGAGGCTAAGCGTGAACACTCCCCCCGCCAGGCCCGTGCTTTCAACCTTGGTCAGACTGGCTTCCAGGAGCGTGCCCGTGTTCTGGAAGCCGCCGGGGGCCTGGAAGCTGCCGCTGATCACGTCCAGGGTGCCGCGATTGGTAAAGGTACTGCCGGAGGCCACCACCAGGCTGGCGCCGCGGGTCAGGCGGATCGTGCCGTCGTTGATCACGTTGCCGGTAACCGTCAGCGTGCCGCCATCCACCGCCAGCGTGCCGCCGCCGATCACGCGCAAATCCCCGCCGACGCTGCCCGTCGCGCTGAACACGCCGCCGCTGTTGACCGTCACCGCCGCGCCAAAGCTCCCGCTGCCCTTGACCAGACCGTTGACGTTCAGCGCGCCGCCGACCGTCCCGTTGCTGTTGGTGAGGGTGGAGCCGCCGGCGACGTTTACCGCGCCCGTGCCCGTGCCCGAGCCCGTCGCGTTGGCCACCGTCAGGGTGGCTCCGCCGACCAGCGTGGTGCCTCCCGAGTAGGTGTTGGCCCCCGAGAAGATGAAGGCACCGCTGCCGGAAACGCTCTGGGAGGCGGTGGTGCTCGTCCCCGGGGCGGTTTGCACCTGGAGGGTGGCCGTGCCGGTGAGCGTGAGTGCCTGCCCGCCGCCGATGGAGCCGCCGACCGTGAGCGCGTTGGCCGATACGTTACCCCAAGTCTGGTCGGCGGTCAGCGCGACTCCGGCCGAGAGCACGTGCGCGCCCGTACCCGCCTGTACGGTCAGGCCGCCCATGCCCAGGCTCAAGGTGTTGGCTCCGCCCACCGTCACGGGCCCGGCGGCCCCGGCGGTGAAGTTGACGCTACGCACGGCCAGATCCGCGCCCAGGGTGGTGGAGAGCGCCGCCGTGTTGGCGTTGAAGTACACGTCCGTGGCGGCATCCAGCGCGGCGCCGCGATCCACGGTGCGGGCGCGGTTGAGCGCGAAGTTGGTGCCGCCCGCGCCCGTGACCGTGCTCCACTGGCCGCCCTGTGCCACCCCCGTCCAGTAAGCGGCCCCGTAGACCACGCCCCGGTAGAAGACGTTGGAATAGATGTTGTAGCCGGTCTGCGTCGGGTGGAGATGATCCGACGAGAGGTACGCGATGCTGTCGCCCGGGCTGAGCACGCTGTAAGAGTCCACCATGGAAAGATCGTAGCCGGCCAGCGTGTGGTTGAAGACCACCCCGGGCAGACGCGGGTTGAACCAGGTGTTCTGCAGAGGCCCCACGGTGGCGGTATCCGTGCGGTAGACCAGATTACCCACCACAACGCGGGCGTTGGGCCGCAGGGTCTGGATGAGCGTGAGGAGCGCGTCGACGCGGTCCACCGGGGCGGTCGTCTCGTTGGGGTCGGCCGCGTAGTCGTTGCCGCCGATGTTGAGCGTGACGTAATCCGGGTTGACCTGGAAGCCGGGCTTGGAGGAGTCCGTCGTTAGCCAATAGCCGCCGTTGTTGCCACCCTCGCCGCCGTTGCCGTTGAGGTTTTGAAGCAGGTCGTAGGATTTATAGCCGCCGTGGCCCTCGTGGTAGTTCTCGTTGGCGCCGGTCAGGACGTTGTAGCCGGTCGGGGTGCTCCCGGCGGAGAGGACGTTGCTGCTGCCCACGAAGTGCGGGGTAAAACGCCCGTCGTTGACCAGGCGCTGGTAGAGCCCGCTGCGGTACCCGCCGCCGTTCCAGGTGCTGTCGGGGTTGATCCCTTGGGTGGACGAGGACCCCAGCGGCATGATGTTGACGACCGGCGCGGTCGCGGTCGCCACGACCACCTGCTCGGCGGTGGCGGAGTTTTGCAGGGTCAGCCGGTAGAACGCGCCGTTGACGTTCTTGATCTGGACGAGCGCTGGGATGGTCAGCGTCGGGTCCGTGGGCACCGTCAGGTTGAAGCCGCCGGCGAACTCGTAGGAGCCGGCCAGGCCGCCAGCCGGGGCACTCAGGACCGTGTAGGTGCCCGGGCCGAAGCCGCTGCCCGCGTTGAGGCGGATGTTGTTCAAGCCGCCGACGGTCACCGTGCCCGTCTGGATGAGCAACTGATCGACCCCGGTGCTGCTGACGGTGAACGGCAGCACCGCGTTTTGCAGGCTCAAGACGGTGCCTGCGGCCAAGGTAAGGCTGTTGCTGCCCAGCGATCCGTTGGTCAGTTGCAAGGTGCCTTTCCTGACGACGGTGCCGCCCGTGTAGGAGTTGTTGAACGCACCGAGGGCCAGGGTGCCCGCCCCATTCCAGGTAATGCTACCGGTCCCGCTGATGGCGCCCTGGAAGGCGGTCGAGCCGCTGGTGTTCGATAGGTAAAGCGAGGAAGCGGCGGCGGCGTTGTTGACGATGGGGGAAGAGTAGTAGTTGCCCACGCCGAGCACGGAGCCGGACTGGGTGCCGGAGCCGCCCCCGTCGATGATCGCGCCGCCGGCGGCGTTGACCTGGATGCGGCGCATCGTCGCGCCGGCGTAGGAGTTGGTGCCGGTCAGCCGGATCGTCCCGGCGTCGAGGATGACCTCCGTGGTCAGGTTGGTCGGCTGCGCGCCGAAGAAGTTGAGCAGTCCCACGGAGAGGATGCTGTCGAAGTAACCGGTGGTGGCGCTATAGGTGCCGCCAGTGATCAGGACCGAGAGCGGACTGGCCGCCGTCCCGCCGCTCGTGCCCGCCATGGAAAGGATTCCCGATCCGGTCTTCCTGAATTGGGTGCCCGCCGCGATGCTGAAGCCGCTGCTCACCGTGCTCGTGCCGCCGGTGGTGGTGAACAGGAAGGTGGTGCCCGAGGCCGGATTGGCGTTGACCGTGCCGCCGCTCAGGGTGTAACCGCCCTGGTTGAACGTGATGGCCGCGGCGTTGACCGTGCCCGACACCGTGACGGTGCCGCTGGTGCCGCCGACTCCGAAGATGGCGGTGTCGGTCGTGTTGGGCCAGACCACGTCGGCGGTGCCATTGTACCAATTCTGCGCCGTCGTGCTCCAGGTCCCCGATCCATCCTGCGCGCCAGCGATGGCGGTGTTGGCGTCAAAGGTGAGTGTTGCGGCGCTGGCTCGTGGTAGCGGCGACATGCCGAGCACGAGGAGCAAAGCGGAGGAGAAAAGTTTGATCATGATCCTGAGGGGTTCCTAAAGGCAGGGAAGCAAAACGCAGGGGTCGGGTGGAGGGCTTTATGTGCCCACCGGCGGTGCCTCGCGTCGGGTTATTTCCATCGTTGGGTGCAAACCCGGGCGGACGTGCATCCCTGACGAACAGAAAGGCAGGCTCACCGCAGGGAATGGCGAGCTTGCCCATAAAGTGCAGGAGTAAAAGAGTGTCGGAGGGCGCTTCCCCCGGCCGGCGGCTAGCAGCGAGCCAGCTTCAGCCAGGAGGCGAGGCGGCGGCGGCGCGCCAGGCCGAGCAAGCCGGCGGCGCCGAGCAGCATCGCCCAGGTGCCCGGTTCGGGCACCTGCACCAGGTCGAGTTCCGTGCCGTTGGCGTTGAAGCGCAACTGGTAGCCCGCCGGGGCCGCCCCCGTGAAGGTGCCCGTCTCCGAGGCATAGGTGGCCAGCACGTAGCTGGCCGCCGTCGGCGTGCCGCTGAAAGTAATCGACGCGTTGGTGAGGCTCAACACCCCCGAGATCGAGAGTCGGTCGGCCGTCGTTCCGCTGAGGTCCACCGTGAAGTTGGCCGGCGCCCCCGCCGTGCCCGTCAAGGTCAGGTTGGAAGACAAGATCAGCGTGCCCACGCTTCCCACCGCCCCGCCGGTGATCACGCTGCCCGCGTTGACCGTCACGTTGCCCAGCACCGTGCCCGTGCCCCCCAGGGTCGCCGTCAAGGTGCCCGCCGCGTTGCCCACCGTCACGTTGCCCAAGCCCGTGCTCGAGGCGAAGGATGTGGAGGTGTTGAAATTGGCCAGCAAGGTGCCCGCGTTGATCTGCGTCGGGCCTGTGTAGTTGCTCGCCCCCGTCAGCGTCAGAATGCCCGCGCCGAGCTTGGTTAAGCCACCGTCAGTCGCGCCGTTCGAGCCGGTCGTGATTGCGCCCAAAGTCGCCGCCGTGGTCGCCCCGCCGCCGTTGAGCGTGATCGTCGGCGCGCTCGTGTAGCCCGTGCCCGCGCTGGTGATGGTGATGCT
>CALMVM010000229.1 GCA_937873255.1 uncultured Verrucomicrobiota bacterium
TTTCTCGGCGGCGTGGACGACGGCGCGCTGGCGGAAGTTTACGCCGACTGCACGCTCTACGCGCAAGGGAGCCAGACGCTGGCACGCAGCGTGGAGGGGTTCGGCATTTCGTTCCTCGAAGCCGGTTATCACGGCAAACCATCCGCCGCTTTTTTGTCGGGCGGCGTGGCGGAAGCGGTGGTCGATGGGCAAACCGGCCTGCTGGTGCCGGAAGGCGATCTGCCTGCCTTGGCGGCGGCCATCGGACGGCTATTGGGAGACCCGGCGTTGTGCGCGCGGATGGGCGCGGCCGGACGGGAGCATGCCCACAGCCTGCGGTGGGAAGACGCGGCACGGGCGCTTTTCGGACCGGCGTCGCGGTTGCCAATCGTTCGTTCCGACCTCTGACTTCTGGACAGGCCGCAACCGCGGCCGGTCGTTGCTGGCAACAGGTTTCCGGTCAGGCCGCAGCGCGGCCCGGTCGTTCTGGCAGTTGGTAGGGACGGCCCTCCGAGCCATCCGTGGATTTTCCGGAGCGGCGCACCGTTCGCACGTTGCGTTTTGCCAGAAATATTTGGGACGCGTCGGAGACACGCCCCTATCAATTGCCAGAACGAACGCCGTTGGACGCGGCTCTCAGGTTACGCCACGCTCCATCCATACCGCCAACAACGCGATGTCGGCCGGAGTCACGCCGCTGATGCGGCTGGCCTGGCCCAAGTTTGTCGGCGCGATGCAGGCGAGCTTCTGCCGCGCCTCGGTCCGCAGGCCGCTGATCGAAGCATAGTCGATGCCGGGCGGGATGAGCTTGCCTTCGAGGCCCCGCGCGCGTTCCACGCCGATTTCCTGACGCCGGATGTAGCCCTCGTAGCGCAGGTCAGTTTCCACCTGTTCCCAGATGAGGGCGGGGAATTCCGAGTCGCACCGCAATTCGGCCGGCAGCGTGCGCCAATCGTTTTCGGGCCGACGCAGCCACGCGTCGAGACGCAGGCCGCCGTACTTCGCCGTCGCGGTCCAGGCGCGGGCGGACTCCAGACAGGCAAGCTTTTCACGGTGGGCCGCCCACGACCGGTCGTCGATCAGGCCGAGTCCGCGGGCGCGGGCGGTCAGACGCACGTCGGCGTTGTCGGCGCGCAAGAGGAGCCGGTGTTCCGCGCGGCTCGTGAACATGCGGTACGGCTCGTCGGTGCCCTTCGTGACGAGGTCGTCGATGAGCACGCCGATGTACGCCTCCGCGCGTCCGAGCACGAACGGCCCGCCGCCCAGCACGCGTTGCGCGGCGTTGATCCCGGCGACGATGCCCTGCGCGGCCGCCTCCTCGTAGCCGCTCGTCCCGTTGATCTGGCCGGCGAAGTACAGGTTGCCGATCCGCTTGGTTTCCAGCGTCGGCTGGAGCTGCGTCGGCGGGCAATAGTCGTACTCCACCGCGTACCCTGGTCGGATGATCTCCGCGCGCTCCAACCCCGGCACGGTCTGCACGAAGGCCAGCTGCACCTCGAAGGGCAGGCTCGTGGAAATGCCGTTGACGTAATATTCCCGCGTGTGGCGCCCTTCGGGTTCGAGAAATAGCTGGTGGCTCGTCTTCTCGGCGAACCGCACGACCTTGTCCTCGATGGACGGGCAGTAACGCGGTCCGATGCCCTCGATCCGGCCCGAGTACATCGGCGAGCGGTCGAGATTATCGCGGATGATGGCGTGCGTGCGCTCGTTGGTGTGCGTGGTCCAGCAAGGCAGTTGTTCCACGTGGAACACGCCGTCGCGCCAGGTGTTGAGTGTGAACAAATCGTGCAGCCCCCGCTCCGCCAACCGTTCGGGCCAAAATGAAAATGCCGGCGGCGGCTCGTCGCCCGGGTGGATCTCGCAACGCGAGAAATCGATGGAACGCCCGTTGAGCCGGCAGGGCGTGCCCGTCTTGAAACGGCCGATCTCGAACTCCAGCGCGCGCAGATGGTCGCTGAGCGAACTCGCCGGGTCGCCCATCCGACCGCCGGCCTGGTTTTGCTGTCCGACGTGCAGCAGTCCGCGCATGAACGTACCCGTCGTCACGACGACCGTCCGTGCCCGCAACCGCACGCCGAGGTGCGTCTCAACGCCCTCCGCACGCTCGCCCGACGCGTCGAGGACCAACCGCGCGGCATTGCCCTGGTGCAGGTCGAGTCGCTCCTGGGATTCGCACACCGCCTTGAGCCGGAATTGGTACGCCTTCTTGTCACACTGCGAACGCGGACCCCGGACGCTCGGCCCTTTCGAGGCGTTGAGCACGCGGCACTGGATGGCGGTAGCGGCAGTGTTGATCCCCATGATGCCGCCGAGCGCATCGATCTCGCGGACCATATGTCCCTTGGCGAGCCCGCCGACCGCCGGGTTGCACGACATCTGGCCGATGGAGTCGAGGTTCTGCGTGAGCATCGCCGTCTCGCAACCGGACCGCGCCGCCGCCAGCGCCGCCTCGATCCCGGCGTGGCCCGCGCCGATGACGAGCACGTCGTAGGTCTTGGGATAGGTGAACATGCGGCCGGGGCGGAAGCGTGCGTGACGAAAAATTTCCCGACTTTCCCAGACGCGCAAGTGAACGGCCGGGCGAAGAAAATGTCTGGGAAACCGTGGACCCTTCTTCGCACGGAACAGAGTGTTGCGCCAGCGCCGGCTTGTGGCGAGAGTGGCGGCGGTTCCTCCCGAGCGCCCCGCTCAACCCGCCGATTCGATGAAGAAGGAATCCGCCGCCGGTCCGAACGCCCTGCTTGCCGGGGGGCACATCCAGGCATCGCCGTACAAATCGGCGGTCGAGGAACTCGACACCCTGCGCAAAACGCTCCGCCTGGCGTGCCAGCATTTTTCCAAGCGCATCGACATGGAGATCATCCGCGTGCGCGAGCGGGTGGCCGAGGCGGGAGAACAATACACCGCAGCCGGGGAAAAGCCGAAACCGACGGGCCGCAACGGTGAGAGGTCGAATGGTCCTGGCACCAGCCGTCTCTACGACGTGCGCGACATGATCACCCTCCTGCGAACTTTGGAGGTCAAGCCGCTGGCCGGACGGCGCAAGGATTTGAAGAAGATCGAGTCCCTCGTGGACGAACTGCGCCTGCTGGTCGAGCGGTGGGGGTAAGGGTTGGACGCGGGGACCGGGCGGCAATCGCTTCTAGGAAGGCGGAACCAACGATATTGGTCTGGCAGTATCAGGAGCGGGCGCAGGCGCGGCTGGCGAACCGGACGTTCGCTCGTCAGACTCTCCCGGGACGGGGTCGTATGTGCCGAGCGGGACGTTGGTACGGCATCGGTCGAGCCGCGCTTCGGTCATCTGCAAACCCTTGATCAAGCCGTACCGGCGCACTGCGGCGGCAGAGTAGTGCGAACAACTCGGATAAAAACGGCAGCAGGCCGGAAAGCCGAGCCGCGGCTTTGTCCATTGATACAGGTTCACGGCTGTCAGATAACCCTTCGCGGCGACCTGGTCGCCGGGAGCACGGCAAAAGTCAACGACGCCGAGCAGCACGACAAAACCAAAGGCCGCCAGCCACGGATGGGGACGCCTCAGGAATTGCGGCAATGCGGGCATACAGCACTGGCTTGGAGACGCTGCCCGCCGCACTGGGGACAACGGACGAGTTGGCCCTGCGGCCGGGAGAAAAAGTAGATGATCAATCCGATTGGCCCGGTAAACATCACGAGGAACATCCAGAGCACCGAGCTATCCATCCCACGGCTTTTCGCGTCCCGCGCGACCCAGATCAGCAACGCGATGTTCAATGCGAGCAGCGTGACGGCGAGCACGATCATCATCAGGAGCCCGCCGCCGCACCCGCCACCGCAAACTTTGCAGGCGCGCTCTGCTTCTTCCTGCTGGCGCTGGCGCTCCTCAGGGGTCAGCGGACGCACCGTGGCCGTGGGGTATGCCCCGGGCGTCGCGCTCTGCGTCCGTGATGGATAAGGCGAGGCAACGGCACGCGGAGTCGGGGTCGGCGAGCCGTACTGCGCACGGACGCCCGTGGCTGAAGCCAGCACAAACACGAGGACAAAAAACAGAATTTTTCTGAGGGATGAAGCCATAGCGCGAGTTTGGAGATCCACCGGTTATCTTAAAACGCCCCCCTTTGGGTAGGTAGAGAAGGTGCTTAGCCATTTCGCCGCTGGGGGGCGAGAAAAATCGTACCGCAACGGCGATGGAAATTGCACGCGCTGCACCAAGCCGGTCGCAGGCTGCTCGTTCTTCTTGAATCTTCCAGGGGATTGCCGGATGATGGCCGACGTTTGCCTGCCTTATGTTTCCCGCGCTTTTGCTGATTCCTCTCGTCGCTCTGTTCCGCATTTTCCTGGCGTGGCAGCCGGCCGGGCCCTCGACGTGGCTGATGGGGGCCAGTCCGCTCGCGGCGGTGGCGTTGTGCGGAGGGTTGTTCCTGCCCCGCCGCCTGGCCCTCGCCGTACCGCTCGGGATTCTCCTGATTTCGGACGCCGTCATCGACGCGCACTACGGCGCGAACTTCTTCGCCGCCTCGCTGCTCGCCCGGTACGTCTTGCTGGCCCTCATCGGAACGGGCGGCCTGGCGTTGCGCCGCTCGCTGGCTCCCCGGGTGGTCGGCATTCTTCCGACCGTCGCGGCGACGCTGGCGGGGTCGGTGTTTTTCTACCTCACCAGCAACACCCTGACCTGGCTCGGCTCGCCGGAATACCCCCAAACCGCCGCCGGTCTGTGGCAGGCGCTCACCGTCGGGCTGCCGGGTTATCCGCCGACGTGGCTTTTTTTCCGAAACGAACTTGTCAGCGACGCGCTCTATTCTATCGTGTTCCTCGCTTGCGTCCGCCTGACGCAGCCCACGCTGGGAAACGAGCCCGTTCTCGCTTCCCGCTGACGGCTGCGGCCAAAGTCGGACCGGCCCTTTTCCGGTGCGAGGTATCCGGGCTGACGACGTTCCCATTCTGCCTTCCGGGGACGGGGGAAGCCGCGCCCTTCGTACCGGAAGGGGACCTCGTTCTTTCGCCGTCAGCCAACCTATCGCACGCCGCGCCGTTGACCGGGTTTCCGTCCGCGTGGCCGAAGACGAATCCATTATGCACAAGAGTTCTGTCGTAGAACAGGAGTTGGGGATGCTTTCCCAGATGCTCCTCATCCGCCGTTTCGAGGAACGCGCCGCCCAACAATACCAGCGCGGCGACCGCATCGGCGGTTTTTGCCATCTCTACATCGGCCAGGAAGCCGTCGTGGCGGGTTCCGTGGCGGCGACCCGGCCAGACGATTATCTCATCACCGCCTACCGCGACCACGGCCACGCGTTGGCGCGCGGCACGAGCGCGGACTCTTGCATGGCCGAGCTTTTCGGCAAGGCGACCGGCTGCTCGAAGGGGCTGGGTGGTTCGATGCATTATTTCGACAAGGAACGCTCCATGATGGGCGGCCACGCGATCATCGGCCAGCACCTGCCCCTCGCTACTGGGTTCGCGTTCGCCAGCAAATATCGTAACGAGGACCGCGTGACGCTGTGTTACATGGGCGACGGCGCGATCAACATCGGCGCGTTCCACGAGGCGTTGAACATGGCCGGGCTTTACAAGCTGCCGGTCATTTTCATCTGCGAGAACAATTTCTTTTCGATGGGCACGCACGCCCACCGCTCCAATCCGCTCAAGGAGATCGTCAATCGCGGCAAGGGCTACGACATGCCCAGCGTGGTCATCGACGGCATGGACGCCCGGGCGGTGCGCGACGGCCTCAGGCCCATCGTCGAGACCGTTCGCACGACGCCGCAGCCGTACTGGGTGGAGATTCGCACGTACCGTTACCGGGGCCACTCCATGAGCGACCCCGGCCTGTACCGGACGAAGGAGGAACTCGACAAGTACAAGGACCTCGACCCCATCGCCAAGCTCGCCAAACAGCTCACCGATGAGGGCACGCTGACCCAGGAGAAATACGATGCGATGGACACCGAGGCCAAGGACATCGCCACTGCCAGCGTGAAGTTCGCCGAGGAAAGCCCCGAGCCGCCGCTGGAAGCACTATACGACTACACGTTCGTGAACACCGTGAACGGCCAGCCGGCGACCGCCTGACAGCGTCAATAAATGCGGGCGGTGGTGTTGCCATGAGTTGGTGGAATCCAAAAATAGACGACGCTACCCGCCAACGGCACGGGCGGCGCATTTTGGCCCATAGTGGCTCTTGGCTGCTGGCTTCCTTGGCGCTGACCGCTACCGGGTCGTACTACGGTGTTCTGAATCCTACGAAGGTTGCCTGCTTCTTTGCGCTGGGGCTATTTTGGGCTAAGGCTCTTGTTCGGTCTTGGCAGCCTGGGTATCAAAAAGGTTTCGGCTGGGACTTCTTTTTCCCCGCGTTTTTGATGATCGGCATTGGCGATTGGGGTCGCCACCACCTGCCCGGCACTTCCCCTCTTTGGATGAATATCCTCGACGGCCTGTATCGTGGTCTTTGCAGTGTTGGGTGCACGGGGGTCAGCGCGTTTCTGCTTCTCTGGCTATTCCGCGATATTCTCCTTGAGCGTATAGGTAATCGCTCAAGCCCTAACCCTGACAACGCCGCCCGTGCCCATTAACTCGGCTTCCCTGCCCTTTCCTTTCCGTTTCATGAGAGAAATCACCTACCGCCAAGCCGTCAACGAAGCCCTGATTGAAGAGATGGAGCGCGACCCCAACGTGTTCCTCATGGGAGAAGAGGTGGCGGAATACAACGGCGCTTACAAGATCAGCCAGGGGCTCCTGGAAAAATTCGGCCCCAAGCGCGTGATCGATACACCCATCGCCGAGGCCGGTTTCGCCGGGTTGGGCGTGGGGGCGGCGATGGTCGGACTGCGGCCGATCATCGAATTCATGACGTTCTCGTTCTCGCTGGTGGCCTTCGACCAGATCGTCAATAATGCGCCCAACATGCTGACGATGTCCGGCGGACAGTTCACGGTGCCCATCGTGTTCCGCGGACCCAACGGCCCCGCCCACCAGCTCGGCGCGACGCATTCCCACGCCACCGAATGCTGGTACGCCAACGTTCCCGGCCTGAAGGTCGTCATGCCCGCCACCGCACGCGACGCCAAAGGCCTGCTCAAAACCGCCATCCGTGACGACAATCCCGTACTCGTCCTCGAAAGCGAGCTTCTCTACAGCACGAAAGGCCCGGTCGACGACCTCGGCACGGAGGTTCTCGTGCCCTTCGGCAAAGCGGCGATCCACCGCGAGGGCAGCGACGTGACGATCCTCTGCTACGCGCAGACCGTCCGCATGGCGATGGCGGCGGCCGAAACGCTCCAGGCAAAGGGGGTCAACGCCGAGGTGCTCGATCTGCGTTCCATCAAGCCGCTGGACCTCGACACGATCCTAAATTCCGTCAGCAAAACCCACCGCGTGGTCGTCGCCGAGCAAAACCGGCCGTTCTGCGGCATCGGTTCCGAGTTGTGCTTTCAGATCCAGAAGTACATTTTCGACGAACTCGACGCCCCCGTGGCCCGCGTGACGCAGGAGGAGGTGCCGATGCCTTACAATGAGGCATTGGAGGAAGCCGTGCTGCCAAGCGCGGACAAGATCGTCCGCGCGGTGTTGGAGGTCTGCCCGGTGTAGCCGTCGATCCGTGGAACCGACAGTGTTCCATGTGGAACATTTTTGATCCACGGCGAAACCTTCTGCGGCGTTTACTTGCCGATGAAATAGCAGCTCAGCTTTTTGTCGGAACGGACAAAATCGAAGGCCGTTTTGCCGTCCGGTCCAGTTTTGGGGACCATAACGTCCGAGCTGACGAGTCGAAAGACGGGGGTCCGTCCGTCGGCATCGGGCGGGATGTCAGCGCGTCTGCCGAAAATCGGCTCGGCGTTGAACCCGCCGGTGAGATCAAGGTCAGCCTTCGCAACATCCGTAAATGCGCCGGTGCCACCCCCGGGTTTACAGAAAAAACGGACGAGCACCCGGCAGAAACCCGGGCGGCCTCCGCCCAGGGGAAGGGTGTCCAGGTCGACGATGGTCACGACGTAATTGCACGTCGCCGGTTCGAAAACGCCCGGGTCCGTCATCATCGACCCCGCGGACGCCGTGAAGACGACCCTGCCTTTGGCGACCCCCTCGAAGACCATGCTGATGGTTTTGTAGGATTTGCGAAACTGAAAGCTGCCGGCGTGGACCGTGACGCCGAGCAGATCATAAAGCTCGTCCACGGTAGCCGCGCGGGAGACGGGCTCCGAGATTTGCCCGAACACGCATTGCCCCGTGAGCCACGCGACGCCAAAAAGCAAGAGCGCCTTCATCCCGCCCATCGTCTCCTGAAGGGTGCCGAAATGCGAGCCCAAGCTGCGGCGGCACGGGACGCCGGTCGAGGAAGACGGGGAAGCCGCGTGAAGACTGGCCGGGGGTGCGAAAAAACTCCGTTGAACACTCCTGCGAACACGGCTAACTCACACCTGCCCGCCGTGTCGGCGCGATCAGGCAGCCGCGCGCGGTTCAACCCACCTCGATCCCACTTCAATTCTCCCGATCTATGGCCGAAATCACCATGCCCAAACTGAGCGACACGATGACCGAGGGCACGCTCGTTTCCTGGAAAAAAAAGGCGGGCGACAAAGTCTCCTCCGGCGACGTGATCGCCGAGGTCGAAACCGACAAGGCCACGATGGAGATGGAGTCGTTCGAGGACGGCGTCCTGGCGGAAATTTACATTCAGGAAGGCCAGAAGGTGGCCGTCGGCGAAAAGATCGCGCGTGTGCAGGGCAAGGGCGAGGCCGCCGCGCCGGCCGCGTCCGGATCGGACAAAGCCGCCGACAAGCAACCGGTGCCCACCGCCGAAAAGGCCGCCGCGCAAGCCGGCACGAACGTCGCCCCCGCGACCGCCAGCGGAGCACAGGCGTTCGAAGCGCCGGCCGCTTCCCCGGCAACCTCCGGTGATGCCCCGGCCGGCCGCCGGGTCAAGGCTTCGCCGCTAGCCCGCAAGACCGCCGCGTCGCAAAGTGTGAACCTGTCCGGATTGACCGGCACCGGTCCCGGCGGGCGGATCATCCAACGCGATGTGCTCGGTGCCGCGCCCAGTTCCGGCGGACAGGCCGCGACCAGTCCCACTCTCACCGCCGCCGCTGCCGCCGCGCCTACGCCGAAACCATCAACTCCCGCTCCTGTACCGCCCGCTCCGGCGAAGAAACCCGGGTTGCCGCAGAAGGAAACGCGCGTCGCCCTCTCGGGCATGCGCAAGACGATTGCCGACCGCCTGCTCCAGAGCAAGACGACGATCCCCCACTTTTACCTGCACATCGAGGTGGACGCCGAGCCGATGGCGAAGCTGCGCGCCGAGGTTAACGCCGCCGGCGAGAAGGAAGGAATCAAGATCAGCGTGAACGATTTCATCCTCAAAGCGGTCACCAAGGCGCTGACGCTCGTGCCGAAGGTCAACGCCTCGTTCGCGGGCGATTCGGTGGTGGAATTTAGCAGTGTCAATCTCGCCGTCGCGGTGGCCGTGGATGACGGCCTCATCACTCCGGTGGTGAGGAACGCCGAGTCTAAATCTCTCACGGAGATCAGTTTGGAAGTAAAAGACCTCGCCGCGCGCGCCCGTTCCAAGAAATTGAAGCCGGACGAATACCAGGGCGGAACTTTTACAGTGTCAAATCTTGGCGCATACGGGATCGACCGTTTCGACGCGATCATCAATCCGCCGCAGGCCGCGATCCTGTCGGTGGGCGGCATCATCAAGAAGCCGGTCGTCAACAAAGCGGGCGAGATCGTCGCCGGCCAGCGGATCGACCTCGGGTTGAGCTGCGATCATCGGGTGGTGGACGGGGCGTTGGGCGCGCAATACCTCGCGGAACTGCGGCGGCTCCTGGAATGGCCGCTGCTGTTGTTGATGTAGCCGCTCGCGGACAGGAAATCCTGTCAGCACCCCGCCGCAGGCCGTCGTCCAACCAAGGCTCTCCGTTTTCCGGCCGGACGCAATGTGGGCGCGTCGCGTATCCGATCCAAAATTACGGACGGCTCGGAGAGCCGTCAGGACCTTGGTTGGACGACGGCCGCGCGGCCCTTGCGCCTTCCCCGGGCGGGTTTACCGTTCCGTTTCGCAGCGTCTCTCACTTCATGAACTACGATCTCATCGTCATCGGCGGAGGTCCGGCGGGTTACGTCGGGGCCATCCGCGCCGCGCAGTTGGGCAAAAAGGTCGCCGTCATCGAACGCGACCGCGCCGGCGGCACCTGTCTGAACTGGGGCTGCATCCCCACCAAGAGCCTGCTGCGCAACGCCGAGCTTTACCACACGCTCAGCCATCGGGCGGCGGAGTTCGGGTTCAAGTTCGACAACCTGTCCTTCGATTGGTCGAAGATCATCGGCCGCTCGCGTGGCGTGTCGGACAAAATGGCCAAGGGCATCGAGTTCCTGTTCAAGAAGAACAAGATCGACTACCTGCGCGGCGAGGGGACGTTCAAGGACGCGAAGACCGTCGTGGTCAAGGCCGCCGACGGCAAGGAAGAGACGCACACGGCGGGGGCCGTTTTCATCGCCACGGGCACGGCGACGCGCGCGCTGCCGGACTTGCCCTTCAATGGGTCAACGGTCATCGGCGCGCGTCACGCCATGACGCTCGAAAAACAGCCCAAGCGCATGGCGATCATGGGCGCGGGGGCCATCGGGGTGGAGTTCGCGTATTTCTACAATGCGTTCGGCACGCAGGTGACGCTCATCGAGATGCTGCCGCGCATTTTGCCGGTGGAGGACGAGGAGATCAGCGCGACGTTGCAGAAGAGTTTTACCAAGTCGGGCATCAAGGTGTTAACGGGCACGAAGGTCGAAAAAACCGAGGTACTCCCCGACGGCGTCCGGATCACCGCCAAGGATGAAAAAGGCGCAACGCAAACGGTCGAGGCCGACGTGCTGCTGGTGGCCATCGGCGTGACGCCGGTGCTGCCGGGCGGGCTGGAATTCAAGCGCGACGCGCGCGGCTACCTCCAGACCGACGACAGCTACCAGACCAACGTTCCCGGCGTGTACGCAGGCGGCGACATCATCGGGCCGCCGTGGCTGGCGCACGTGGCGAGTTGGGAGGCGATCCAGTGCATCGAGGGTTTGTTCCACGGCAAGAAGCCGCGCAAGGTCACGGTGTTTCCGGGCTGCACGTATTGCCAGCCGCAGGTCGCCAGCGTCGGCCTGACCGAACGCGCCGCCAAGGACAAGGGGATCAGGTACAAGGTGGGCAAATTCCCGTTCCTGGCCAGCGGCAAGGCGCAGGCGGTGGGCGAGGGGGACGGGTTCGTGAAAATCCTCTTCGGCGAGGAACACGGCGAGGTGTTAGGCGCGCACATCGTCGGTCCCGAGGCGACCGAACTCATCGCGGAGATGGGCCTGGCGATCACCCTGGAAGCCACGCACGAGGAGATCGAGGCGACGATCCACGCGCACCCGACGCTGGCCGAGGCGATCCACGAGGCGACGGGGGCGGCGTTCGGGCAGGCGATCCATATCTGAGCACACGGTGCCATGCCGTCCGGCCAAGTGTCTGTTCGTTTCAGGTCGATCAATCCAGCGGACTACGCACAGGCAACGCACCGGGACGGTTGAGCACGTGCGTGTAAATCATGGTGGTAGCCACGTCCTTGTGTCCGAGCAATTCCTGTACGGTGCGGATGTCGTAGCCATTGCCGAGCAGATGGGTGGCGAAACTGTGCCGAAACGTGTGGCAACTGGCAGCCTTCGGCACGCCGGCTCGGAGGACGGCGGCCTTCACGGCGTTCTGGAGATTCTTTTCACCGACATGGTGTCGGCGGAACGCCCCGTCGCGCGGATCGATGGATGCTTGCGCCGCCGGAAAAACATATTGCCACGCCCACGAGTTCGCCGCGCCGGCGCTCTTGCGTTCAAACGCTCCCGGAAGAAACACGCCGCCGTGGCCCTCGTCGAGCGCCTGCCGGTGGAGGAGGTGCACCCGATCCAGATGTTGACGTAGCGTGGGCACGACGCTGGCGGGCAGCATGGTGACCCGATCCTTGTTGCCCTTGGCCTCGCGCACCGTGATCTGGAGCCGGGTCAGGTCAAGATCCTTGATGCGCAGACGCAGGCACTCGAGGAGACGCAAGCCGGAGCCGTAGAGCAGTTGGGCCATGAGCGCGTAGTCGCCTTTCAGATGAGCGATGACGCGCCTGGCTTCGGCGGGAGTGAAGACGGTCGGCAGACGCCGTGAGCGCCGCGCCGGAACAGTGCCGGCCAGCGCGGGCAGATCGATTTCGAGCACCTGGCGGTAGAGAAAAAGCAAAGCACTGAGCGCCTGGTTCTGGGTCGAGGCAGCCACGCCGCCGTCGACGGCCAGATGGGTCAGGAACGCCTGGACTTCCGTCGCCCCCATGCGGCGCGGATGGCGCTTGCCATGGAAACGAATGAATCGCTTGATCCAATCGAGATAAGCGTCTTCGGTGCGAAGACTGTAGTGTCGAAGTCGGAGGAGATCACGAACCGTCGCCAGAAGCTTGGGCTTGTGCGAAGATGAGTCAGGGGGTAGGAAAGATTCCGCCACGGGTAGTTGACAAATAACGTGGGTAACCTTCCGCTGAAAACGCACCGGATTAGAAGAAAATAGTTTCGTCTAATAAATAGTTAGGCGCAGAAACTTCCATCTCACCGTTACACAACGAAAAAACACATCCATATGAACACGAACCACCGACAAATAGCTCTTGGCATCGCAATCACTCTTTTGGCAACCAGCCTGACTCTGGTCATCCTGGGGTCGCTGGTTCCCCGCGCGTGGGGACCGCCCCCAACTGGCACCTGGGATTTTGCCTATTGGCTTCAGTGGGCGAAATGTTCCTTGGTTTTCACGTTGTTGCCTTGCTTGGCGGGCATTTGCACCCTTGTCTGTTCGGGATTAGCTCGCAGAGGCTCAGTGCGCATCAGCTCTGCGGTGGCATTAACCGCCTTTTTTCCGTTTTTAGCGTTGGTCGCCAGCGCACCGAGTCGCTATGTGCTCATGCACACTGTCGCAGCCTCCCTTTATGTCGGACTCGCCGTGTTGGTCACATCCCGCTTTTTGAGGTCCCACGAACACACCGCCTAACAACGCGCTCCAGCGAACAGAGGCTGGCGGCGGGGCTGGTTCCGTGGTGGAGTCTGTCCTCGCCAGCCTCTGTCGCTGAGCTTGGAGGCGTTAGGCCACCAGAAATTTACCGCAATGTACACCGCTCGCTGTCCACGCTGCACCACTGAAGGGTCCTACCCGCCCCACTACGAGGGCAAGCGCATTCAATGCGCCGTCTGCCACCACGCTTTTACTGCGATACCGCAAGCTGCACCTCAGAAGGCTGTTCAGGCGGTGGTGCGTACAGGCATTTCCATGAAGTGCATCAAGTGCAGGCAGAAAGTGGAACTTCCTGCTTGTGACAACTGCGGAGGAACCAAATTTGAAGACGGGTGGACCGGAGACAACATCGCAGGGGCATTCTGCCTACGCTGCCATTATGGTCAGACACGTTTGGTATGCCCGAGTTGTGGTTGCAGCAACCCAGCATCAGACCTGCGAGGTTTGAGGTGGAGCAAGCGCAAGACGGAGACATTCATGGCGAACAATCTTCTATGGGTTCTTGTTGGACCTACCGCACTCATTTTCTTTCTCCTTTGGGTGTTTAGCATGGCATTCGGTTCGCACAGATAGCGGCGTTTTTTCTAGCTCCGCCTCAGCATGTTCGGTATAGTCGCGCTCAGGCCTAACCACGCGCTCCAGCGAACAGAGGCTGGCGGTGGGTTTTTTCTTGCAATCCACGTCCCTCTTCGCCAGCCTCTGTCGCTGAGCTTGGAGGCGTTAGGCATCCAGAACACGCTTTATGAAGCTGAGCTTTTCCATCGTGGGTCTACTTTTAGCGTCGGTTCTCGCTCTACACGCCGAGGACGACATCATTGAGCAAGCCGCGTCTCATCCGCGTGGCGTGGAGCAGGTCCAGCAGTCAGACGGCAGCTACAAGACTTCCAAATACGGCGATCACCTACTCGCGGAAGCAGAGGATTTTCTCTCCGCGCAGCATCCCCGACCATGGACCGTTCCCAAAGTGCTTTCATGGGTTCACGAGACAACGGACCCTGCCACGCTGACTCACTTGCTTCGTCTTCTTGCCGCCAGCCGTGACTCCAAAGCGGCGCTTTGTCTGAGCGACTATCTCCCCAGTACCTCGCTCGCTGTGCGTATGGCCGCTTATTACGGCCTGTACGATTATTTTGTGCCGCCTCGCACCGATGTTGGGGGCACCGAGGATGTCATCCGAGTCGTCAGAGAGTGGGTCGCAGCTAACAAGGACCGTCTGCAATAAGCCGCCCACTGATGCCTAACCACGCGCTCCAGCGAACGTCCTTCGGCCGTCGCTGAGCTTGGAGGCGTTAGGCGACGCTCGCCTCATATGAAATTTGCGCTCCTTGCCATCCTGCTCTTCCCGCTGTCGCTCCTCGCAGCGCCATCACAGCCAGCCTCGTCGGACGTGGCTGCCTTCGCCGTGGATGCGGAGCCGGCCGCAGACGACCCGCATTACGACGTGGACTCGCACTTCAAGGACTTCCATGTGGGGCAGGCCGACTTCGCCAAGATTTTGGACACCTACGTCCGTGTTACCGGCGAGCAATGGACCCACCGCTATAGTCATGTTGCGGGTGGCGACCGCACTGGCACCGCCACGCTTAAAGATGGCACCATTCTGAAGTGGTTCGTCAGACCGGGCGGCCTCGCCACGCTCACCTATCCTGACGGCACGATCATCTATCTGGCGGTCGAGAAGCCCTCGTGGTAGCCGCATCGCCTAACCACGCGCTCCAGCGAACAGAGGCTGGCGGCGGGCTCTTTCTTGCATTCCACGTCTTTTTGCGCCAGCCTCTGTCGCTGAGCTTGGAGGCGTTAGGCCCGGCAGAACGATTACCGTAATGAACACTTACAAATACTTCCTCCTGATCGTCACCGCGTTGTCACTGGCCTTCCCGGCACCGGCTCAGGAAGCCGGGTCCACTCATTTGTCGGGTGTTTGGATAGGCCGGGAGAGGGATGGCTCCCGTGGCGGAAAGCTGTCTTTCGGTCAGGAAGGCAGATTAGCCTATCTGTCTGACGGTGGGTCTATGGAAGGCAGGTACGAGATCGACTCCACCAAGTCACCGAAGGTGCTGGTGTTTTACCCTGACGAGCTTCCCGGTAGGAAGATTTATGCCTTGATTCAGATCAAAAGCGACACCGAGTTTTACGTGAGCCATCTGAGTGATACCATCCCCACAGATTGGGTAGGGCAGGACATCATCACATTCACCCGCAAGTAGCCAGAGCCTAACCACGCGCTCCAGCGAACAGAGGCTGGCGGAAGGGCTGCTTCGGACCTTCACGCTTGACCTCGCCAGCCTCTGTCGCTGAGCTTGGAGGCGTTAGGCGTACAGCACGCGCCATGATCCCTGAACATCTTCGCTCCACCCATGCGCTCCTCACCCGTGCGTACCCGAACGGCGTGCCGGATGCCGACTACTTCGCCGTGCTCGCGCTCCTCTACGAGCACTTCTCCAACCGCAACTTGACCGAGGTAGTCTCTCTCACCTTTCAGCGCGATCCAGGTGTCACCTACAACGATGTGCTCAGGTGTGTCACCACCGACCGTCCCGCCCCAGAAACACTTTCCCGAGTTCAAGCGCATTTGCAGGCAGCAGGCTTCGAGGCATGGTCCCACGACGAGTACGCCTAACCACGCGCTCCAGCGAACAGAGGCTGGCCGTCACGTCTTTTCTGTACTCGGCGTCATGCGTGGCCAGCCTCTGTCGCTGAGCTTGAGTCCGTTAGGCGGTGCTACCCTTGTCCCCAATGAACATCTTCGAGATGGGCGCTTTCCTCGGTATCTTTGCTGGTGCCACCGCCGCGTACCACTTCGTTTCGCCCTACGGCGTGTTCCTCGGTGTGCTCGCTGCTGCTGTTGCTGCGGTCGCGGGTTTTTTCATCGGTCGCCTCGCCGGGCTTTTGTTCCTGCTTCCGTTCGAGGGGGCCGCGAGGCTTGGCCGGTTCCTCACCACGGGCCGCGGGCCCGAGCCGTCTCTCCCTTTGCGGCGGCGGCCAGAGCCACACGACCGCAACGCCTAACCACGCGCTCCAGCGAACGGCGGCGGCACGTCCCTCCTTTTCGGCTCGTCTTTTCTCCCGCCGTCGCTGAGCTTGAGTTCGTTAGGCCCAGCAACCTTCCCCGACAGGTTCTTTGGTGGCGAGCCTGTTCCCGTTCCTTTTGTTGCCGGTGGCACGCCCGCTCTGAGTTCGAGCCAGCCCACGCCGGTTCCCGCTCGGGCCGTCCCGTCGTTCGTCTCCCGTTCCGGCGCATCGCCCGCTTCGTTCATGCCTTCCCGGCGGCAGCGCCCATCATTCCCCCGCCGGAGTCCACGTCCACCGTTGCGGCGGTCCAGAGGCCGCTCTGTAGGCGCGGGGCCTAACCACGCGCTCGAGCGAACGGCGGGGGCTCGCCCCTTCCATTTGTCTTGTCTTTTCTCCCGCCGTCGCTCAGCTTGAGTCCGTTAGGCTCCAGATCACCATTCATCTCAAATCCGAACCCACCACTCCTATGAAAATTGCTCTCCACGTAGTGCTCGCCGTTGCGTTGGCAAGTTTTGTCTGGGCAGCAGAACCCGCCGTGTTTGTGCAAGCGCGACTTCTCGGATTCTCTGCGGACACCAAAGTGCCCGGCGACATCACCCAGCTTTACAACCAGCCCGGGGTGGACCTTCTCTCTGCCCCGCTGCTGACTACTCGTTCCGGCGAGCGTGGCAAAATCGAGATCACCCGCAATCTTGAGTTGCCAGGCAAAGGCACCTTCCCAGTGGGTACGACCCTTTCTATTTTGCCGACATGGGAGGGCGATCACATCCGCTACACCGCCGATTTTGACCACACTCAGTTTCTCGGCTTCGCCGAGCATTCCTCCAGCAAGTCACCGGTGTTAGACACCTGCAAAGTCATCGGGATGGATGGGGTGGCCGAGCTTGGCAAGACAGTTTTGTTTTCCTTTCCGAGCCAGACGGACAAGCAGATTGTGCATGAGGCTGGCAAGCCGGATGAGTCGAGATTTGTCGAGAAGAAGTTTGTTCTCGTTCTCACGTTCACCAGAGCCTAACTGTTGTTGGTCAAGAGGTTGTCCGCAGTTTTGGGTAGTCGGGAGGCGGGTGGCAGGTGGCCGAGGGCGGAGTGCGGCCGATGATAGTTGTAGTCGTGCAGGAAGGCTGGCAGGAACGTCGCGCGTTGGTCGCTGGAGTCATAGGCACGGGCGTAGGCCCACTCGCGGGTCACCGTCTGAATGAAGCGTTCGGCCTTGCCGTTGGTCTGCGGGCGGTAGGGGCGGGTAAAGAGGTGCTTGAGGCCCAGTTCGCGGCAGGTCTGCGCGAAGAGCCTGGAGCGGTAGGAAGCGCCCCGGTCGGTGAGCACGCGCTGGATCAACACGCCCACTTCGGCGTAGAAGGCGACGGCTTGGCGCAAGGCGTCCAACACGCTGGGCTGCTTTTCGTCAGGATGCAGGCAGGCGAAAGCGACCCGGCTGTGGTCGTCGATGGCCACGTGCAGGCTCTCCACGCCCGCTCCAGGATTGCGGTGGGTACGCACGCCGGTGGCACGCACGCCGGGTTGAGCAAAGCGTCCCAACTTCTTGATGTCGAGGTGCAAGAGGCCACCAGGAGCCGGGTACTCGTAGCGCACCGGCGTGGGCTTGGGTGGCTCCAGGGCCGAGAGCCGTTGCAGACCATGACGGCGCAGGACGCGCGAGAGCGTCGCCATCGACACGCCAGGAAGCACGACGCGGATCTGGGCGTAGGTGCGCCACGCCCGGCGCAGGGCCACGATGCGCGCTTCCACCGCCTCGCAGGTGCGCGTGGGCTGGCGGCGGGGAGCCGAGGAGCGGTCGGGCAGCCGCCGGGGCGAGCCGAGTTCCTGGGCGCGGTTGCGCCAGCGCCGGACGGTCTTCTCGCACACGCCAAAGCGGGTGGCGATCTGACGCAGCGAAGCGCCGGTGGCGGAGAGTTCGGCGATCATTTGCGCTCGCCGCAGCGGAGTCAATGTGGCATTAGCGTGCATGGTGTCCGTACGGAATGGTGGGCGGCTGTGTGTTCATCCACCACCAGCCTGCCAAACCTCCTCCGTGCGGACAACCTCCTGTAACACGACACCTAACCACC
>CALMVM010000230.1:0-3283 GCA_937873255.1 uncultured Verrucomicrobiota bacterium
TACCATTTCGAACGACCCCGTCGGCCACATCTATGCGGAGATCGAAACCTCCAAGGGCCTGATCGAAGTCGAACTCGATTTCCAGGGCGCGCCGCTCACCGTGATGAATTTCGTCGGCCTCGCCGAAGGCACGTTGCCCGCCTGGAATCGCCCCCTCGCCAAACCGTTCTACGATGGGACGACGTTCCACCGCGTGGTCAAGGGATTCGTGATCCAGGGCGGCGACCCGTCCTCGGCCGACCCGGCGACGCCCGCCGACAAGCTCGGCGAGGGCGGGCCGGATTGGTCGTTTCCAGATGAGTTCGGCCCACGGCTGCGGCACGACATGGCCGGCATGATCTCGATGGCGAACGACGGGCCGGACACGAACGGCAGCCAGTTCTTCATCACCTTGGCCGAGACGAACCGGCTGAACTACCTCCACAGCGTCTTCGGCCAGGTCGTGCGAGGGCTGGAAGTGGTCAACCGGATCGAGCAAGGCGACCGCATTCTGCGTATCACGATTCGTCGACAGGGACCGGTGGCCGAGGCGTTCCGGGCGGACGCCAGAACCTTCGCAACGTTGGAGGAAAGCGTACGGGCAAAACGCCGGCCCGCCACGCCCGCCGGGTTCGCCTATCTGATCGACGAGACGAACTCGTTGCCGGAGTTCCGCGTGAAAAATTTCAACTATAAGCTGGCCAATTACGAACGCGCCACCGGCCACCGCATCGTGGTGCGGTTGCTGCGCGAGTTTGCGTACGATGCAC
Source organism: uncultured Verrucomicrobiota bacterium (assembly GCA_937873255.1). Taxonomy (GTDB): domain Bacteria; phylum Verrucomicrobiota; class Verrucomicrobiia; order Chthoniobacterales; family SZAS-18; genus CAHJWO01. Next base: position 750 of record CALMVM010000230.1, read on the forward strand.
CCGGCCAATCGCGCGGCAACATCGTCAAGAGAGTAGCCGCCGGACTCAACCTGCCCGACAACGGCGACAACGTGCTCGCGTGTTGTTTCGTCGCGCAACACGGCTGGACGACACGCCTCGGGGAGGCAACGTATCCGGCGTTGATGGGCGAGGCAGGTTCGACCGGGAAGTTGATGGCCAACGGCGTGATGCACGACCGTAAGGCCGCGCTCGTTGCCCGCGCCGACGCGTTGGCGGAAGACGGGAAGCTGAAGGAGAGCGTCGATGCGTTGATCGATACGTTGATCATCACCATGGACGACCACACGCTCCATCAACAGAAGGCGGCGAAATAACCGTCGCGTGCCGCCACTCGCTTTCCCGTACCATGACCAAACCATCCAAGTCGGCAATGTCTCCGGGCGGGCAGCACGACGGATTGCTGCGAACGCTCGAAGCCCGTTTCGAGAAGCACATGCATCGTCATCGAGGAATCGCGTGGGCTGAGGTCCGGGCCAGACTCGAAGCGAACATCGGGAAGCTGCGTTCGCTCGACGCGATGGAATTAACCGGCGGGGAACCGGACGTGGTCGGGCATGATATGAAGACGGGTCAGTACGTTTTTTTCGATTGCTCAGCGGAGACCCCCGATGGTCGCAGGAGCCTGTGCTACGACCGCGAAGCGCTGGATTCCCGCAAAGACCACCCGCCGGAGAGCAGCGCCATGGAAATGGCGGTGGAGATGGGAATCGAATTGCTGACGGAGGAACAATATTTCGATCTGCAAAAGCTCGGGGATTTCGACACGAAAACCTCCAGTTGGCTGAAAACGCCTCCCGAATTCCGAAGGCTCGGCGGCGCGCTCTTTGCCGACCGTCGATACGGTCGCGTCTTCGTGTATCAGAATAGCGCGCCATGCTATTACCGGGTCAGAGGTTTCCGGGGCGCGCTGGAAGTTTAGAGCGTCCATCGCCGATCCGGGAACCCGTGTGCGGGTAGGTCGCCGTACGCCGGTTAGTCAGGGAGCGGTTTCACCCTCGCCCGCAACAGGATCGAGGGTCGGGGCGGGCGGTTCGCTCATGCGATAGGTGCGGCCCTTCCAGGTCACGCCACGCTGCGAGCTGAGTCGCCAACTGTTCAGGCCGATCACGAGCGACAGCGCCTGACCGACAGGGTGCAGCCACACTCCCGCCCACGACGTGCGGAAGCGCGCCGCCAGGACCGCGCGCAACGCATAGAGCCATGCCACCTGCACGACCGGCAGCCACCACCAACGCCCATTGACCCACGGCAGTATCGCCCACACGAAGGGCAGCACCAATCCCGCTGCTTGCAACGCGCCGAACAGCCAGAACGTCCCGGCGGATTCCGAAAACGCGGCGCGCAGGTTTTTGGTGAACCCCTCCCAAAGTTCGGGCAGCGACGTGTACATCCGGCAACGCACGAGCCGCGAGCCGTCGCAGTTGATCAGCCGCATCCCCTCCGCGACGCGTCCGGCCACGAGCCGTGCCAACGCCACGTCCTCCACGAGATGGTCGCGCACCGCCGCGTGTCCGCCGATATGCTCATACGCTCCACGCTCGAACAGAACGTATTGACCGTTGGCCGCCCCAAGCGTGGCGAGCCACTTCGCCGACATTCGGCGCGCATACTCCGGTCGTCGCTGGAGACGATGCAACAGCCGATGCGGCAACGCGCCGAGCAGCAGCAGGTAAACGAGCGGGATCACCGCTTTTTCGCTCCACGTTTCAGTGAGTTGGCGCGGCCACGCGGAGAGCAGCGACGCACCGGTATCCATCGCGTGCCCGACGCACGCGCCGAGCGCACTGGCTTCGTGAACGGTGTCGGCATCGGTAAAGAGCAGATACCGCCCTCTCGCTTCGGCGGCGAGTTGGTGGCAGGCCCAGTTCTTCCCGATCCAGCCCGGCGGCAGCGTCTGACCTTCGATCAAGCGGTGCGCGGACGATTTTTCGCGCATGAATCCGAGATCGAGCACGGTCCGCGCGGTCTCGTCTTCCGAACGATCATCGAGCACGATGATCTCGAAGTTCGGGTAGTCCTGCGCGAGCAGCGAACGCAGGCACGGCGCGATCCGGCGAGCTTCGTTGCGTGCCGGCACGAGGATCGAGACGAGCGGCGCATCCCTCTTCTCGAAACGCCGCGACCGGGGCGCGACGAACACGCCCCAATTCAGTGTGATGTTCAGCGCGACCACCAGCAGAAATGCGCTGACCGCGAGATGGCAAATGAGAATCCAGGTCATCGGGGGACCGCGTCACCGTAACCGTCGGTCGTGAAGCCCGGGAAGAAAAAACCGCCGTCCGGCACGAGGGCCGGACGGCGGGCAAAGGTTCAACCTGTCAGGCGATCAACTCGCCGCCGCAGCCTCGCTGCCGCTGGCCTGCGCCTCGGCCACACGGAACGATAGCTTCGCACCGGCGGCGGTGACTTCGAGCGTGTCGCCGGCCTTGATGTTGCCGCGAAGCAACTCTTCCGCAAGCGGGTCTTCGAGGAACTTCTCCACCGCCCGGCGCATCGGGCGCGCGCCGTACGTC
>CALMVM010000230.1:3293-6622 GCA_937873255.1 uncultured Verrucomicrobiota bacterium
GCGGATCATATCCCTTCTCGATGAGGAACTCGTGCGCCGACGTGTCGAGCACGACGTGGATGGCCTTTTGCCGCACGCGCTTGGTGACCTTGGAAACTTCCAGGTCCACAATGCGCATGAGGTCCGTCCGGTTCAGCGTGTGGAACACGATCTGGTCGTCCAGACGGTTGAGGAACTCCGGCTTGAAGACGCGCTTGGCCTCTTCGAGGATTTTGCCCTTCATCGAGTCGTAGTCCTGCTCGTCCTTTGGCACGCCGAACCCGAGCGACATCTGCCGCTTGATGAGTTCCGCGCCGACGTTGGAGGTCATGATGATGATCGTGTTGCGGAAGTCGATCTTGCGACCGAGCGAATCCGTGATCTTGCCCTCTTCGAGAATTTGCAGGAGGAGGTTCATCACGTCCGGGTGCGCCTTCTCGATCTCGTCGAAAAGCACGACGCTGTACGGCCGGCGACGCACCGCTTCGGAAAGCTGGCCGCCTTCCTCGTAGCCGACGTAGCCGGGAGGCGAACCGATCAGGCGCGAGGCCGTGAACTTCTCCATGTACTCGCTCATGTCGATCTGGATGAGCGCCTCCTGATCGCCGAACATGAACTCCGCCAGCGTGCGCGCCAGGAACGTCTTGCCCACGCCCGTCGGCCCGAGGAACACGAACGAGCCAATCGGCCGCTTCGGGTCTTTGAGGTCCGCACGGCTGCGGCGCAGGGCCTTGGAAATGGCAATCACCGCCTCGTCCTGACCGATGACCTGCTGGCGCAGTTCGCCTTCCATGGCGAGGAGTTTGGCGGTTTCCTTTTGCTCCATGCGCTGGAGCGGCACGCCGGTGAACTTGCTGACGATGTGCATGATGTCGTCTTCGGTGACGATCACCTCGCGCTCCTCGCGTTGTTCACGCCAATCGGAGAGGATTTTCTCCAGCTTGTCCTTGGCTTGCTTCTCGGTATCACGCAACGACGCCGCCTTCTCGAAGTCCTGCGCCTTGATGGCGGCTTCCTTCTCGACGCGGATATCGTCGATCTCCTTTTCGATTTCCTTCACGTCCGGCGGACGGGTCATCGCGCCGATGCGGGCGCGCGCGCCAGCCTCGTCCATCACGTCGATGGCCTTGTCCGGCAGGAAACGGCTCGGGATGTAGCGGTCGGAGAGCTTGACGGCCTGTTCGAGCGCCTCGTCGGTGAGTTTCGCCTTGTGGTGCGCCTCGTATTTCGGACGCAGACCTTTCAGAATTTGGATCGCCTCGTCGATGCTCGGCGCGTCCACCTTTACGGTCTGGAAACGGCGTTCGAGCGCGGCGTCCTTCTCGATGTACTTGCGGTACTCGTTGAGCGTGGTCGCGCCGACGCACTGCAATTCCCCACGGCTCAGTGCCGGCTTGATGATGTTGCTCGCATCCATCGCGCCTTCGGCCGAACCAGCGCCGACGATGGTGTGGAGTTCGTCGATGAAGAGGATGACGTTGCGCGAGCGACGGATCTCGTCCATCACCGCCTTGATCCGCTCCTCGAACTGGCCACGGTACTTCGTGCCGGCGACCATCAGGGCGAGGTCGAGCGTAATAACCTTCTTATCACGCAAAAGCTCGGGTACGTTGCCGCCGGCGATCTCCTGCGCCAGACCTTCGGCAATGGCGGTCTTGCCGACGCCGGCCTCGCCGAGGAGGACGGGGTTGTTCTTCGTGCGGCGGCAGAGCACCTGGATGACGCGTTCGATCTCGTTCTTGCGTCCGATGACAGGATCGAGTTCGCCCTTTTTGGCCAACTCGGTTAAATCCCTGCCGAAAGCGCGCAGGGCCGGGGTTTTCACATCTTTTTTGTTGCCGTTTTCGGTGGGCATTTCTTGTTCCGCCTCGGGTGGGGTGAAATTCGGGTCAAGTTCTTTGAGGATTTCGTTGCGGGTGCGTTCGATGTCGACTTCCAGGCTCTTGAGGACGCGGGCGGCGACGCCCTCGCCCTCGCGCAGGAGGCCGAGCAGGATGTGCTCGGTGCCGACGTAGGAATGGTTGAGGCTCTTGGCCTCCTTGCCGGCGAGCGCGAGCACCTTCTTGACGCGCGGCGTGTAGGGGATGTTGCCGACCATCTTGGTCTCGGGGCCGCTGCCGACCTGCTTTTCGATCTCCATGCGCACGGTCTCCATGTCGAGACCCATTTTTTGCAGCACGTTCACGGCGACTCCCTGGCCGAGTTTGATCAGGCCGAGAAGCAGATGCTCGGTCCCGACGTAGTTGTGATTGAACCGGTCGGCCTCTTTCCTGGCCAGGGCTAACACCTGCTGCGCTCGGTGAGTGAAGTTGTTCATCATTTTAGACAGTGCGTGGTCCAGATGTGACCACGTTGGACAAAAACATAGCGGATTTGGACTGCGTTTTCAACTGATTGGTGCGGCTGACCCACATCCGAGCACGCCCCATGCCGGGAGCTTTTCGGTCGTCGGTCAGGGGACGGTGGCGGAACTTCGTGCAAACAGCGAAACGGCGGTCCCGCGAAGGACCGCCGCCCGAAACGGTGCGTTGCCGGAACCCGGTTATTCGGTTTCCTGAACGCGGGCGTTTTTTCCGCGCAGTTCCTCGATCAATTTGGAGGCGTCGGCTTTCGTGATTTCCTTGGACTCGTCGAAATCCTGCTTGGCCTCTCCCATGAGGGTTTTGAGGTAGGACATCTGCGCGCCGGTGGCGGGTTCGTCGCCGGTGGTCCAGGTATCCGGGTCCTTGATCGTGTTTGAACCGTCGTCGGGAGTGGTTTGCGTGCTCATGTAAATAGGTACGCCCGGCGGATGCGTGCGGTCTTGACGTTACCCCTCCGTCGGGGCATCCTCGGGCGAGCGGGTTTTATGAATTTCCAAGGATCGTTTTGCCGATGAACAACGGCGCGAATCCACATTCTGGCCGGCTCGGCTGGCTTTTGGCCGCGCTGTTGTTCGGCATTCTCGCGGGCGGCGGGATTGCCTGGGCGTTGATCAGCCGGCATTCCGAAAACCCACCGGTGGTGATCTACCAGATGCCGGGCGCTACCCCGTCAGCTACCCCGGAAGATAACTCGTCGTCGTTGCGCCGCCGTCACCGCACCGTCCACGCGGCCGAGGATCTCCCGGCCACGCTGGAAACCGCGCTCGCCGCCAATCCGACGCCGACCCCCGCCCCCGACCTGGCGGTCGGGCTGGACGGCTCGACCGTTACCGAGTCTTCCACCCCTTCGCGGGCACCGGACACCCGCCAGACGGTCCTCGTGGACGGCATCGCGATCACCCGGCCCCCGTCCCCGGTCGCCCCGCCCCCGCGCCTGCCCGCCCGGCCGCTCTACGAACCCACCTCGGCGCAGGTGGACGATAGTCT
>CALMVM010000231.1 GCA_937873255.1 uncultured Verrucomicrobiota bacterium
GAGAGCACCATGTACGTCGCGCCGAATAATGTATCCGGCCGCGTCGTGAACACGGTCAGCTCCGCCGTACGGTGGACGCGGTGCCCCTCCGGCACGGCGTCCTGCCCGGGGTGGTCGGCCTTGTCGGTATCCAGCGCCAGGGCGACGAGGCTCGTCGGGAGGTTCTCGAAATTTTCCAGGATGAAGGTGACATGCGCGCCCTCGCTGCGGCCGATCCAGTTGCGTTGCAGCAGCTTGATGGACTCGGGCCAGTCGAGGCCGTCCAACTCGTCGATGAGCCGCTCGGCGTAGGCGGTGATGCGCAGCATCCACTGGCGCATCGGGCGGCGCTCGACCGGGAAGCCGCCGACCTCGCTCTTGCCGTCGATGACCTCCTCGTTCGCCAGCACGGTGCCCAGCCCCGCGCACCAGTTGACCGGCGCTTCGCTCACGAACGCCAGTCGCACGGCGTCCGGGTCGCCGCCCGTGTAGGTCGTGATCGGCTCGGCCTTGCCCGTCGCCGGGTTGTACCACGATTCGTACAACAGCCGGAAGATCCACTGCGTCCAGCGGAAATAACCCGGGTCGGTCGTGTTGACCTCGCGGTCCCAATCGTAGTTGAAGCCGATGCGCTGGAGCTGGCGCTTGAAGTTGGCGATGTTCTGCGCCGTGTTCTCGCGCGGGTGCTCGCCGGTCTTGATCGCGTGTTGTTCGGCGGGCAGGCCGAAGGCGTCCCAGCCCATCGGGTGCAGGACGTTGAAGCCCTGCATGCGCCGCTGGCGCGCGATGATGTCGGTCGCCGTGTATCCCTCCGGATGCCCGACGTGCAGGCCCGCGCCGCTCGGGTAGGGGAACATGTCGAGCACGTAGAACTTCGGCCTGGACGCGTCGAAGTCGGCATCGCCGGGGTTGGGCGTGCGGAAGGTTTTCCGCTCGGCCCAGACCGCCTGCCATTTCGGCTCGATCCGGTCGAAGGGATAAGGTTTTCGCTTCTCGTTCATATCGACAAAGTAGTAAGAGCGGGGTGCCTGCGGCACAGGAACGGGATGTGAGATATGGAATCTAGGAGATGAGATGCGGAAATTTTTTCTGGCTCCTGATCCCACATCCCATATCTCATATCCCGCATCCTTCCACCATGCCCCAGAAAATTCTCCTCGCCACCCGCAACGCCCACAAGACCCTCGAAGTCCGCGCCATCCTCGGGTCCGGCTGGAACGTGGTCGATCTCCTCGGCCGCCCCAACCTACCCGAGGTGGACGAAACCGGCCTGACCTTCGCCGACAACGCCGCGCTCAAGGCCCTCGCCGGCTCGAAAAACTTCCCCGGCGGCTGGGTGCTCGCCGACGATTCCGGGCTGGAGGTCGATGCACTCGGCGGCGCGCCCGGGGTGCGTTCGGCGCGCTACTCCGGCCCGGGCGCGGACGACGAGTCCAACCGCCAGTTTCTCGCGCGCGAACTCCAGCGCGTCGTCGGGCCCACCTACGCGCAACCGCAGACCGCGCGTTTCCGCTGCGCGATTGCCATCGCCTGGGACGGCGAGATGGCGAAGCAATTCGACGGCACCGTAGAAGGCACGGTCGTCCATCCGGCGCGTGGGGAGGGTGGGTTCGGCTACGATCCGGTGTTCGTGCCGGCGGGGTATCGGGAAACGTTCGCCGAGCTGCCCGCCGAGGTGAAAAACACCCTCAGTCATCGCGGCGAGGCGATGCGCAAGGCGGCGGAGTTTTTGCGGAAGATTGCGGCGTGACCTGTTCGACCCCCGTCAGGCGTTCACGCCGCGCCGGTCGAGGTGGCGGCGGATGCATTCGTAAACCTCCGCCGAAGCGAGCGCACGCCCCACGAACGCGAACTGGAACCGCACCGCGTCGGTCCCGGCATCCACGCTCTGGCGCTGCCGCAACGCCGCCGGCAGCCGCCGCAGGTACTTGTTGGAGCCGACCACGAAAATGTTCACCGGCCGCCAGCCGTCCTTGAGATGGTTGATGAGACCATCGGGCGTGGGTTCGATCAAAGGCACGCGTTCGACATCGAGCACGTCGGCCCAGTCGATCTTCGGGAACCGCTTCGGGTGGTAGGCGATGCCGGTTTCGTCCACCCGGAGCAGCGGTTTCCTCACCAGCAGGCCGATCAGGCAGGCGAGCAGTACGGCAGCGAGGAACGCGCCCGTGCCGAACCGCCACAAGGGCGAAGCATCCGCCTGCGGGAAAATGAAATACCCCCACGCCGCCAAAACGAGGATCAGCAACGCTGAGACCGTCACGAGGAACGTCTTGGGGGCGTAAACGGAACAGGTCATCGATGCGCCACCCTAGCGCACCGCGACCCTGACGGAAACCGGACTCGCCAACGATTTTTCTCCGTCCAGGGATTGCCGGAGGGCTTCCGTCAGCGCGGGCACATCCCCGGCGGCCACTTCGACCACCCCCGGTACGCCGCCGAGCCCGCACGCCTCGCCGGCCACGACCGGCACACCCGCCGCCAATGCCAGGAGCAAACGGCGCGGCTGGTGTTCCACCCACGCGGGCAACACCACGACGCCCGCCCCGGCCCAATTGGCACGCGCGGGCGTCGTCTCGACGCCGCGCCAGCAGACATCCCCTTCGAGCAGCGGTCCGCCGAGTTGCACGTGCAGGCCGAGTTCGCGCGCGGCGGCGGCGACCTCGCCGGCTCCTTTGCGCGCCAGCGTGGACGCGGGGAACAACAGATCCCGGCCGCCCGCGCCGCGCGCCGCGCCGGTCGGCATCGTCCAGACGAGTTTTTCCGCGCGCGCGCCGGCCAGTTCGGCAATCGCGGAGTGCGGCGTGATCCAGTGCCGCGCGGCGGCGAGCGCGGCCGTTTCGTCGGCGACCAACGAGGCCGGGGCGCGGAAATCCGCCAGCGTGCGGCTTTCCGGCCAGCGGGCGGCGGCGAGGTCGAGGGTCGTTTGCAGCGTCGCCATCGGCAGGCGGGTCATCAACACGTCGAACGTCCGCCCACCCAACGCGCCGGCCCGCCAGAGATGCGGCAGCAGGTTCTGGCCGACCACGAGGTGCAACGCCTCCGCCGGCAATCCGCGTGCGAACCGCGCCGCCAGCGCCTCGTCGAAATCCAACAGCGCCCGCTGACGTGCCGCGCCCTGCGCCGCCAGCCGCCGCGACCGCCACGAGCGGCGGAGCGTTTCCCACGGAGCCTGCCGCGTCGCCGTGAACCCGTCCACTGCCCAGCGATACCCCCGCAGCCGGAAACGCCGCCCGTCCAGCGGCAAAAACAGCCAGTCGGCGGCCTGTCGGTGTGCGCGCAGGTAACGGTCGTATTCCGGCCACCAGCCGTCCACCAGCCAGGCGGTGACGCCCGTCGCTTCCGCGTCCGGCCGGCCGGGATGGCGGAAACAGCTCACGACGTTGCAAGTCTCGCAGCTCTCGACCTCCGGCCGCACGTCGACGGGGACGGTCGGCGTGGCGCAGGGCAGGGGGGACGACCTTGCAACGTCGGCGTCCGCCAGCGCCCGCAGGGGCACGACGAGTTCGCGCCGGGTCAGCCGGACCTCCAGCCGGCAATCGACCGGCGGCCGGAACCGCAGGTCGACGTAATTCCAGAACACCGTCGCGTCGCGCCCCGCCTCGGCCATCGAACCCGGCACCCGGCGCGAGTGCGCGTGGCGTTCGACGATCTCGCACCCGGCATCGAGCGCGGCGGCATACAGCGAATTGGAAAGCTGGCACAGCCCCCCGCCGACGCTCGGCACGATGCAGCCCTCGCGCAATTCCCGCCCGTGGGCCGGCCGACGTGACGCCAAAAGCTGAACACTTCTCCCCGGCCGATCCGCAGTCCGTCGAGACGCGCCGCCGATACGCGGAGGTTTTGCACCTTGCCCGCCTGGAGGGCGAATTCCGTCGCCAGCCCGCTCGTGTAGAGCAGCGTACGGCTTTCCACGAGGACGCGCCCGGCGGGCAATTCTTCCCCGTCGCGGACCAGACGCGGCGGGCGACCGCCAACCGCTTCCCGCCAGAACCGCCGCGCGCGGAACGCC